>JBDKGH010000014.1:0-15151 GCA_039798265.1 Bacteroidota bacterium
GTAAAGCTCCATTTGCCTATGGATGTGGTGGCTGCGGATAAATTTGCGAACGACGCGGCCACTGTCGTTGGTGGAACAGCAGTTGTGCCCAATGGCTGGTTGGGTCTAGATATCGGACCAATGGCCGAGAGTGATTTTGAAGCTGTTATTCTCGCTTCGAAAACGATACTTTGGAATGGCCCTGCTGGTGTGTTCGAAATGGAAAAATTTGCCAACGGTACAAAAGCAATTGCCAACGCCTTGGTGAAAGCCACGGAAAAAGGGGCTTTTACCCTTGTAGGCGGCGGCGATAGTGTTGCTGCCATCAATCAATTTGGCTTGGCTGAAAAAGTAAGTTATGTGAGTACCGGAGGTGGCGCTATGCTCGAAAGCCTCGAGGGTATTGAGCTACCAGGTATCGCAGCAATTAAGAATTAAAGAACAAAGCAGAAATTCGAGCACGGGACAGTGCTCGAATTTTATGCGCAGCAGGTGGGGGTGTTCGCTGGTATTGGTAATATTAGTTTAACATAGCCAATCGTATCTGTCAGTATCCCGTTCAGTCCCGTTTTTTTCTCATTGAGATAATTTGCGGTAGGGTGATCAATTCTTCGATTGAATCTTTGAGGTAAATAACCTTAACTGTGAAGAATTCGCTGCTGATTTTGTTGCTCTTGACATTATGCTTGTGTGGTAATAGTCAAATTTGGACACAAGATTTTGAAACCAATGGATTGGGTACTCAATATACCTCCGTTTCGGTTTTTACCAATAATCCAAACGCGCATTATAATAGAACGAACGGTGTAGGAATTTCCACTACTACCGCTCCTTATTCGGCTATGCATGGCTCTTTTTATTGGGCGGGTGAAAACCAAAACGATCAGTCCGTTGGTGGCGATGGCTTGTCTTTGAAAACAATCACCTTTACGGCTATTAACGTAGCAGGCCAAACGAACCTCCAGTTTCGTGGCTTGATTGCTAGTGGTAACACCTTGGCTGGATACGATTTCAATGATTCATTTTATTTCGAATATAGAATGGATGCCGGCCCTTGGACCAAATTCCTTCAGTTCGCCGCACCCTCGATGGGAGGTAATATTGGGTTGAAACAGGATGTGAACTTGGATGGCATTGGCGAGGGAAGTGCGCTTACCCCTCAGTTTGCTCAGTTTTCGTCGTCTTTACCAGTAACAGGAAATTCGCTTCAAATTAGAATCACCACCATCAATGATGGTTTGGGTGAAGAAATAGCGTTCGATTATCTCCGATTGTATTCGCTTACTACACCTGTTCTCGGTTGCACCAATCCTTTAGCGAGCAATTTTAATGTGGCTGCAAATACGGATAACGGCTCTTGTTCTATTTTGGGTTGTGTTGATAACACGGCCCTGAATTTTAATCCTCAAGCGAATGCATCGAACGGAACGTGTATCTACACCGTTCCCAACTTAATTATTAATGAAGTGCATTATAACCCGAGCTTGTACGCGGGTTTTGCGGATAATACCCATGAGTTTATTGAGATTTACAACCGACAATCCACCCCTGTAAACTTGGTAGGTTTTCGCTTGGCTGGCGCTGTGGATTACACGTTTGTAGCAGGTTCTACTATTGCAGCTGGTGGTTACGTAGTGGTGGCGGCTAACGCTGCCACGTATGCGGGTGTAGGCGTTCCGGTTTATCAATTTATTGGAAGCCTTAGCAACTCAGGTGATGTGGTGCGATTGGTAAATCCGCAAAACATTTTGATAGATGCGGTAGGTTATTACCCCAATGTTCCATGGCCAACTACCGCCAATGGTAATGGTGGTTCTCTGCAATTAACCAACCCTCTACTCAATAACGATCTGTTCTCTAGTTGGTGTGCTGATCCTCCAACGGCGGGTGTTCAAAATGCGTGTTATGCATTAATCACCGGTTGTACTGATCCGCTTGCACTAAACTACAATGCTTCGGCACAAACGAATGACAACTCTTGCGTGTACGCTGGATGCACTTATCCAAATGCAAGTAACTATAGCGCATCTGCCTCTATCGATGATGGAAGCTGCTCGTTTGGAAGCAATACGGTTTATGGTTGCACGTATTCCGCTGCAACCAATTTTAATGCGGCCGCAAATTTTGACGATGGTTCTTGTCTTTTTGCCGCTCCTCTTCCTGGCTGCACCAACCCTGCAGCAATCAATTATAACGCAAACGCGCAGATCGATAATGGAAGCTGCCAATATGCTACACTTATCCCTGGCTGTACATATCCAAATGCCATTAATTACAACCCAACAGCACAGGTAGATAATGGCAGTTGCCTATATGCCTCGCCCATTCCAGGATGTACAAATGCATCAGCACTGAATTATAATGCTAATGCACAAATAGACAATGGTACTTGTGTGTATCCTGTGCCTGTGCAAGGTTGCACATATCCTGACGCTTCGAATTTTAATCCGAATGCTACCTTAGATGATGGTTCATGTCTATTTGTTGTGTCTGTTTCTTTTGGGTGTACCTATTCCAATGCGCTCAACTTTGATCCAAACGCTAATCGCGACGATGGTTCATGCAATTTTCCAGTGCCTATTTCTGGATGCACCAATGCTACTGCATTAAATTATAATCCATTGGCGCAAGTGGATGATAACAGTTGTGTTTACCTCGTGCCAACCTCTGGTTGTACCTATCCAGGAGCGTTAAATTATTCTATGTCTGCCCAGGCAGATGATGGTAGCTGTGTGTTCCCTAACATCAACGCTTGTCTTGGTGATTTAAATAATGATCAACTCGTAGGGGTAAGTGATCTTATCCTCTTCATTAACGTGTTCGGCTCTACTTGTAATTAAATATGAAAAAACTAATGTGCTTTTTGGGAGCACTATTCGTGTCCCAACTTTCTTTTGCTCAACAACCTCTCGTATGGGCAAAAAACTTTAATGGTAAAGGTGATTTTTCTGATCGGTATAATTCTGTGGTGACAGATGCTTCTGGAAATATTTACCTCGGTGGATCTACCGTGAATACGGATCAAAACCGCGATTACCTCATTGAGAAATTAGATGCTAATGGCAACTTGATTTGGCGATCTATTTTTCCTTGTAATGGCGGAGGTCCCGATGAAGTAAAAGCCATCAAACTCGCAGGTAATAACCGGGTAGTAGTAACGGGTTACGGAAATCACATCGGAACGGGTAACGATTTCTGGACCATGTATATGGATGCCGCTTCCGGCGATACTTTGTGGACTCGCTTGTTTAACGACCCTACCCTCAACCAATATGATCAAGCGAATGACTTGGCCATTGATGGACAAGGTAACATCATCGTAACGGGTGAAGGTGACCGCGATGTGACTGGAGTGACCAATGATGATTTATTGGTTGTAAAATATGATCAAAACGGAAGCTTACTTTGGAGTCAGCGTTTCAATGATATCGGTAATGCCACAGATAGAGGTGAGAAAGTAGTGGTAGACAACGCGAATAATATTTACGTTACCGGTCGCTCGAATAATGGTGCGGATGATGATTTTGTAACCATCAAGTACAGTGCTCAAGGCACTCAACAGTGGATTCAATTCGTGGACTACGGCGGTATAGATCGTGCTACGGATATGGGTATTGATGGACAAAACAATATTTATGTGACTGGTCGCAGAAGCAACGGGGTAGATGATGATTACTGCACTGTGAAATATAGTTCTGCAGGCACTTTGGTGTTTTCGAAATTTTTCGATTTCGTGGAAGATGATCGTGCGGAAGCCATTGCAGTAAACACCGACGGAAGTTTTGTAGTAACAGGTAGAAGCGATGCCAATGCAACGGCTGTGCTCAACTATAATTACTACACCGTAAAGTATGATGCTAACGGAACTCAGCAATGGGCCGTGTCATATGAAGGTACAGGTTCTAATGACGATTGGGCAACGGCAGTAGCCATGAATGCCGCAGGTGAAGTTGCTGTTACGGGATTTTCAGATGAAGACGCTTCTGTGAACATCAAAAATGCGATGGTATCTATTCTTTACTCGGCAGCGGGATCTGCGCAGTGGACCAATACCGTTGCTTCTCCTGGCGCTGATGAAGGTGTAGATGTAACATTCAATTCAAACGGAAAAGTGATCGCTTGTGGTTTTAAATCGACGGACCAAGTAAACCGCGATGCGGTATGTGCAATGATTCAAAATGCTACAAGCACCGAACATACGTTTAACGGACAAGGCGATGTATCTGATAACGTTCGCGAAATAGAAGTGGATGCGAACGGAAATATCTACGCAGTGGGCTACTCTGTAAAGCTGGATTTGGACCGCGATTTCTTTTTGGTGAAATTAAATACACTCGGCGACACCCTTTGGACCAGAAGTATTTCGGGTTCGTTATACGGTAGCGATGAAGAATCGAATAGCGTTGCAATTGATCCTTCAGGGAATATTTTGATTGCTGGATACATCAAAAACAGCGGCACCGGTTCTGATATTCTCTTGCAAAAATTCTCTCCCGCTGGTGTGCAATTATGGAGCACCGTGTGGGATAACGCAGCACACGAGTCTGATCGTTCTTATGATATTCAAACCGATGCTTCGGGTAATATTTACTTAGTTGGAAAAACAGATGTAGATCCGATTTATACCACCAACGATCAAGCGTTTATCGCTAAATTTTCGACAGCAGGTGCTGTACTTTGGACCTATACCTTCAGCGGAACTTCTACCTACCAGGATCGTTTGAAGTTGGTGAAAGTGCTTTCTACCGGCGAAGTAATTGGGGTTGGAAGGCAAGGTACTGCAGCGGCTTCAGACGATGTGCTAGTGCTCAAATTGTCTGCTACAGGTCAATTGATCTGGTCGTACGCTTGGGATGGCGATGGTGGTTTCGACGATCCAGTGGACTTGGAAGTAGATGCGAGTGGACTAATCTACATTGCTGCTAATGCCTCAAGTGCTGCTGATGTGTTGAATAGAAACGCCGCTATGTTGGTGCTCAATTCACAAGGTGCGCTGCAGTGGGAATATGCCTATGATGGTGGACAAGACGATTACACCAGCGAATTGATTGTAGATGGTAATGTAAAATATACCGTCAGCTCGAATAGCGGAACGGCGTTAAATCCTGACTATGCCGCTTTGTTTTTAGAAGTAAATAACGGAGCTCTCATTAACTCATTTACAAATGGGTTAAATGATGGTCTCGATCAGCGAGCTGATCACATCGTAAAAGCCAATGGTGTCATTACACTGGTAGGTCGCACAGCGAGCAACTTGACAGATCCTCGTTATGATCTTTTCTTGCGCGCTTATGATGCAAATGGTAGTTTAACGAATCTGAACATCTACCCAATCTCTGACAGTTCAGAATTCCTTGCTTCTGTGGTTGTTCGAAACAACAGTCTCTGGGGCGGCGGAAGCACAGCAGATCTCAACGGAAGACGCAATATGTTGTTTACCTATTTCGACCTCACCCTGGGTATTGAGGAAGTCAATCAACAGTCTTCTTTTGAGGTGTTCCCAAATCCAGCCACTGATCGGTTGTTCATCAACGATGTGGTGGTGCGCGATGAATCGGTGCTTTCCATTTTCAACAACGAAGGCCAATTGATTTCACGAACTGCTCTCCTGCAAAGCAATCAAGCCATCGATGTACAAACTCTTCCTGCTGGTTTATACACCATTCAATTATGGAATGGTCATAGCTACCAGTATTCAAAATTTATAAAAACACACTAAGACAGCGAATATGAAACTTAAAAGAACACTCGTTTCTAAAGATGTAACGGATTATGTGATCAACGAATCACTCAATAAAACGTACTTGCCGAAAGCAGGTGACCTCGCGCTATTTGAAATTCTCGAAATTGGCAAGCACTCTTCTGTACAAAGTGATCAAATTCGCAATGTGGCCATTTTTGAAGGTGATGTGATTATGGCAGCTTTCGCCGATCGCTACGCCACTTCTCAGTATGAAGGCTATGTACCCACTGAATTTTTAGATGAATATCACATCTTGGGTGCTGGTGGTGCCATCGGTATAGTGAAATCTCAAAACGCGGCTCTCGACTACATTGAACCTACCAAATTAAAACTCATCGGATACTGCTGCAATAATACCGGTGATGTGATCAATACAAAGTTTTATCAAAAGGAACGTATTTCGTTTAACGGCACTGTGCCTAATGATATGAAAGTGATCTTGTCCATTGGCTCTACCATGGATAGCGGAAAAACAACTACCGCCGCTCACGTAGCAAGAGGCTTGCGCACTACAGGCAAACGTGTAGCGTTCATCAAATTCACTGGAACGGCCTACTCAAAGGACAAAGATTACGTTCAAGACTGTGGCGCAGATATCACCTTGGACTTTTCAGATATGGGTTATCCTTCTACCTATATGTGTAGCAAAGAAGATCTATTAGACGTTTATCAATCGCTCTTACATCGTATCAGCCAATTTGAACCATCTTATTTGGTAATGGAAATTGCTGATGGTTTGTTGCAACGCGAAACGGCCTTTTTACTACAGGATAAAGCCTTCATGAATACTATTCATAACGTGGTATTCTCCTGCGGCGATAGCTTGGCAGCGATTCAAGGAATTGAGATATTGAAAAAATATGGTATCCATCCGTGTGTAATTAGTGGTAGATTTACCATGAGTCCTCTGCTCATTAGTGAAGTACAAGAGTTCTTGAACTTACCTGTACTCACCATCGAGCAAATAATGACGGGTGAATTCAACCATTATTTTTTAACGAAATAAACCGATGCCACTTGGCAATCTGATCAACGTCTTTTTTCAAGAACAGCGCTGGAAGTTCATCTTCGCTCTGATCATCGGCTTGTCCGATACCTGCGTGAATGTGCTCTTGCTCTTAAGCTTGGGAAAAGGAATGTCCTTGGCCTTCATGGAAGATTCCGCGAAGGCCGGACTTTTTGATCTAGTTATTGGTGGCGTTCATTCAAGCTCTGCTTTCTTTTCGATTTTTGTGGCATTGGTGCTGGCCAAAGGTGCGCTCGTTTTTCTCGATCATTTTTTACAAGATAGCCTTGGTGATGCGTTTGTCCTATACATTCGAAAAATGCTGGTGAATGGCACCGCTGTGCTCGAAGATTATGACAAGAGCTTTTCAAAGCTGATGGCCGAATACACGCCATTGAAAAATGTAGTGACCAAAGGATTAATTGAAGCTATTGGCGATATCCTATTTGTTGTTTTTCTGGTAGTGGTTTTTACTATTATCGCTCCAAAGGTGTCTGTGGCGTTTTTAATCCTCTCTGTTGTCTATTTATGCTTTACTTTTTTATGGTCTGAAAGGGTAGAAAAAAGAAGAAAGGCACGAAATGAGAAACGCTCCAAGTGGCAAAAGAATATGCAACTTGCAGCGGATGAAGCGCGCGTACTTCGTGCATTCAATAGAGAGGGTTCGCTCAAAAGAAAATGGATAAAAGGCCTTGATCAATTTTTTGATAGTCAAGTGAATTATTTTCAATCCAAAGCGATTGGAGAAGGTGTTTTTCCCGTGTTCTTTTTTTCAATGCTGGGTGTTTTTATTTTTCTCATGGATGTGAAAAGTGAAAATGCTGCTCATTTTTATAGCCTTCTACTCTTGTTGCTTTACGCACAAAGTCCCATGCGCCGTTTGAGCCGATTGCCTGTTATCTGGAAGGCGGGTATTACCGCTGCCCAGCAGTTACCCGATCGGTTTTTTGACGAGGAGGAAAAACAAGCCTCAGGTCGCGGAAGCGAATTGACCATTCATACGGTGAAGGGAAAACACATGGGTGTCTCCATTAAGCCCGGCGAGTTGTTGCTCGTTCGAACGCACGACAACGCAGAAGTAAAAGACGCGTTTATCAATGGCCTACTGGGCTTTTCTAATGCAGATGTTCTTTTCTCAATGGATGGAGAAAATGCACAGGAATTATCTGGTTTTTATATCCGACGTTCCATTGTAGTAGCTAGTCCTGCTTTACCAGTCTTTGGAAATACCGTAGAAGAAGCCATCTCTTTTTCAAGATCAGAAAAAAATCAGGAGCGTGTGGTACAGGTGTTGGAAAAGGTAAATCAACTGGCGGCCTATCCGATGAAGCCCGATCAAGTGATCGACTATACCGATAGAAAGATGCTGCTATGGCTGCAATTGGCGCGCATAGAATACACGAGAAAGCCATTCGTGGTGCTGGATATCGACTTCTCTTCTTTGGAGCGAAAGGACGTACTTCGCGTTTTTGACTTCATTCATTTTCTCAAGAGAAAAAGAGGTGTGCTATTTTTGACCACAACTATCACAGAAGGTATGCTCATTGATCAACAGATCGAATTATGAAAAAACTGTTTTTTTTATTTTCTATCCTTCTTCTCGCTTCTTGCAAACAGGAGGAAGGAGTTGGCGGTAATCATACCATTACCGGCACGGTGTGGGTGAAAAACTACAACTCTTCCTTCACGCAGTTGCTCGGGGAATATGCTGGAAAGGATACGTATGTATACATCGTCTATGGCGATCATCAAGGCTATGACAAGCGTATAAAAACCGATTACAAAGGTCAATTTACGTTTGAGTTTTTATATCCAGGTGATTATACCGTGTACACCTACTCGTTAGACTCTACCTTAACAGACCTGAGTGGTTTTGTTCCCGTGGTACAAAGCGTTACACTGGAAGGTCGCAAAGGAGAAACGACATTGGAACCTCTTATCATTTTTGAATAATGATCCGATTGCTGCTATTATTCGTTTGCTGTTTTTGTATGCAGCAACTACC
Source organism: Bacteroidota bacterium (assembly GCA_039798265.1). Taxonomy (GTDB): domain Bacteria; phylum Bacteroidota; class Bacteroidia; order Flavobacteriales_D; family Sanyastnellaceae; genus JBDKGH01. The sequence goes on from JBDKGH010000014.1 coordinate 8,734, forward strand.
TGCGCAAACGGATGCGCAAGTGCGTTCGCGTAAAATTCGTTCTGTAGAAACAGAAATTACTGAAACGCGAAAAGGAAAGGAAGAAAAGTTCAAAATTCGCGAGATTTATTTCAAAGGAGGTTTAAAAACCTATGAGAAATGGAATCAAGAAGGAACGAAAGTGATTTCTGAATCGCATTGGGTGAGAAAGGATGGGCAAGATAGCCGCATGACAGAGAACAACCCATCCGATGATCAGGCGCAAAAAATTCGCCTCTATTCTTACGATCGTTTTGGAAAATTAATCAAAGAAGAAATTACCGATGCCAGCGGAAAGGTGCTCGAATACGAGGAGATAAAGTATGGAGTGCGCGGTGAAAAGCTTAGTGAGGTCTCTTATGATGCAAATAAAAAAATCATGCGCGAAACCACGTATGATTATGATAACAAAGGCATGCTACTGCGCAAAGTGACCAAGGATTCCGAAGGAAAAGTGATCTATGAAAAAAAGGTCGCTTATGAATATTAGAATACTCAGTTTCCTTTGTTGCGTCTTGTTATCCTCTTCCATCGCCGCTCAGCGAAGAACAGATGGTGTAGGCTTAGTGGGTTTTTCTTTGGAGAAAAAATGGAGCAGAACTTTTTCTACTTCACTCATGCACCAAACCATGATACACCAAAACTATTCGCAGTGGTGGATGTCTTTTTTGGATGTAGGAGTGGGCATTCGATTAAACCAACATTGGTCAACAGAGCTGCACGCGCGTCGCATTGCATTTAGTTTGCCAAATGGTTCTTATCAAAACAGACATCTTTTTTATCACACCATTTCTTACTTGGAAAGTTTTCGAAATTGGACCTTTTCTTTTCGCCACAGAGGCCAACAATTGATTTATGAAAATCACTTCGACGATTCTTTTAAAGGGCCGTTTTGGTATTTTAGGGAAAAGGGAAATGTGCGCTATCGATTTAATTATTATTGGAGTGCCTATGTGAATGGCGAATTGTTTTTCCCCTTAAATCGTCCCACGCGTCCTACCATCGATCAACTGCGTTATGGCCTTGGACTTATTCGTACTTTTAACCAAAACATTCGACTAGAGGCTTACACCCAACTGCAACAACCTACGCAAGTGAGCAGAACACAACGATGGGTAACAGGAGTGACGCTTCAGTATAATTGGTAATACGTGTTCATGAAAAAATACTTTTACTTCATCCTTTTCGTCTTCTTTTTTTCGTGTAATGAAACAGAAAAGGAGTCAACTACACCGCAAATGAAAACACCAAAAGTGGCCATTGCCTTGCACGGAGGAGCGGGTAATTTGAAAAAACTCAAGCTCACCAAAGAGGAAGAGGAAGCCTACACACACTTTATGGATAGCCTCATTGAAAGCGGACATCAAGCCCTTTTAAATGGAGCAAAAAGCATAGACGTAGTAGCTACTATTGTCAGCGCCATGGAAGACTCACCCCTTTTTAATGCGGGTAAAGGTGCTGTTTTTGCCCACAGCGGAAAAAATGAAATGGACGCAGCCATTATGAACGGTGCGGATATGTCATGTGGTGCGGTAGCGGGTGTAACACGAGTAAAAAATCCGATTCAATTGGCTAATGATATTCGACAGCATTCAGAGTTCATTTTTCTCCACGGTTTGGGAGCAGAAGAATACGCTGCGGAGAGAAACATCGAATTGATAGATCCATCGTATTTCTTCACGCAGAAAAGATGGGATCAATTTCAGGAAGCCTTAGAAAAGGACAGCACCTCGTTAGATCATGAAAAGCCCGAAGGAAAAAGCGAGGGAAAATATGGAACTGTAGGTTGTGTGGCGCTCGATTTAGAAGGTAATCTAGCGGCGGCTACGAGCACGGGCGGTTTGGTCAATAAAAAGTATCAACGCATTGGCGACTCGCCTTTGATTGGCGCAGGCACTTATGCGAATAATGAAAGTTGTGCTGTTTCGTGCACCGGTAAAGGCGAAGATTTTATTCGTTATACCGCCGCATCGAGCATCGCTTCACGCATTCAGTATTTGAAAGAACCAGCGGATAGCGCGGCGCATGTGGTTTTATTCGATTACATCAAAAAGAACAAAGGCCGCGGTGGTTGTATCGTGGTATTGCCTTCTGGTGAACTTACCTTTTTGTTTACCACAACAGGCATGTATCGAGCAGGTATTGATGCAAATGGTAAAAAAACAGTAGCCATTTACGAGTAATGTTCGAGTTGTTCGAATTCTAGTTACCTTGCTCGTATGAAAACAATGATCGCCGTTTTTGTTTTGATGTTTTTATCCCTTTGTGGACAAGCTCAATCTGCGCACCCCGCGCAAGCGCCGCTGCGCAAAGATGGTGTAACGGTAAAACGAGTAGCCCCGAGTACGCAAGTAGCGCCTCGTGTGGTGAGGAAAAAACGCTCGCTGTTTAGGAGAAAAAAGGCGAATAAATGCGTTTGCCTTTATCGCGTTAGCATCTGTCCTTCATTTTAATAAAAAATGAAGCACACCACCCACACCGACCTCGTTACGAGTAAAACCATTTCTGCCGCCGAAGCCATTCAGGGCAAGGATATCAGAGAAGGGGTTTTTCTTTTGATCCAAAAAGAATTCCCTTCATTTCAGGTAGATTCTTGGATTTCTTTGGATACCCTCAACCATTATCGGCGCCTATTTTTAGCCCAATTGGTGGAACAGGAAAAGGGTGAAATTGCTACGATAGACGCCGATGTAATGGCTGCCATCCGCGATAATGCTATACTTTCTGAAAACATCGATGAAATAGTAGAAGGTCAGCTGACCTTGGGCGATCGACTGGCCGATCGTATAGCGACCTTTGGAGGCAGTTGGACCTTTATTATCGCTTTTTTTAGCTTCATTTTAGTCTGGATGGCCATTAATATTTGGATTTTGGCCACAAAACCATTCGATCCTTATCCATTCATTTTGCTCAACTTGATCTTGTCCTGTTTGGCAGCTATCCAAGCACCGATTATCATGATGAGTCAAAATAGGCAGGAAACTAAAGACCGTCAACGGGCTGAGCACGATTACCGCATTAACCTAAAGGCTGAATTGGAAATCAAGCTACTAAGTGAAAAAATGGACCACATGCTGGTGCATCAGAATAAAAAATTGTTGGAAATACAAGAAGTTCAAATCGACTATTTAGAAGACCTCTTGAAGCGGATGAAAGACCTCGAATCTCGCGGAAAATAAGATTCCTAAGCGTGGCTGGCCTATCCTTACCATAAAGTTACCCTTGGATTTTTGGTGTAAACCCCACACTATCCTATATTTACGTCCCTTTTTATGCCTTAGCCAAAACCGACTTATCGAACTATTTCGTACATTCGGAAACCTTTGACTTAAAAGGAGCTGACCTTAATTTTTCGACTTAATACCAAACCAAATGAGAAGAGTTGGTACCTCGCCAATTTTGTCTGAACGCCGCTGCTTTAGCTGCTTTGCGCTTCGTGTAAACGTCCTCTCTATTTTTTCCAAATACCCTACTCGTATGAATTCCATTCGTACTTATTTCGCCGGTGCGCTTGTAGCATTGGCTGTTTTTTTTGCTGCTGAAACTTCCGCACAAAACATCTTCAATGGTGAAGGTGTCAACTTTGTGGGACAGATCAACGGTTACGCACAACCCACGAACCTTTCTGCGAATTACCGCGTGTTGACCTATCGTCGACTCTCTGTAACGACGGGAACGCCTACTGATGGCCGCGGACAGTGGACCACCACAGTGAACGTTCAATCATCGGGAGGAGACGTTACTCCGCTTAACATGACAGGCGGTGGTAGCTCGGGATTCTTATTTACCAGCGGCCCTAGCGGGAACCAATATGCCAATAAATGGGCTTTTGGTGGTGTAGGTCAAGCTGCCCTGAATGCCATAAACGGTGCTACCTATCAAGGGTCGAGCGACATGGGTATCAACATGAGCACTACGGGTTATTACACCTTCAATATGCAGGACAACGGTTATGCATCGAATAGCTACTTTGTAGGCTATACGGCTGCAGCTCCTGTAACGGTAACACATACGACAGCATCGCAACAGACACTTTTGTTTAACGGTTTGAGAGTGGGCATTACTACCAGCGCTACTCCTTCTACGGGAGAAAACGTGTACGTTCGTTACCGCACCACTACCAATGATTTTTCGGCATCCACAACAGTGGTGCAGGCCACTGGTAGCGGCACAGCGTGGAATGCGCTCATTCCGATGCAAGCACCGAGCACTGCAGTGTTTTATTATGTTTTCACTTCTACTCGCACACTTGCTCAATTGCAAGCCGATTCAGAATTTAATCGCTCTATGGCTGCCATTCGTTATGTAGATAACGCCGGTAGCAACTATAGCTTTACTTTCCCTGCTAACCCAATTATAGTGAGCAGTTCAGGTGGTACCGTGTCGGCAAGTTATCCTTCGTTGACTTTGGCTGGTGGTGCTTTTGCGGCCATCAATGCGGGTACTCATACGGGCACCATCAGCATTGGTATCAACGCCAGTGTGAGCACGGAAACAGGCGCCATAGCGCTTAACGCAAGCGGAACGGGCTCTGCGAGTTACACCAGTATTTTGATCACGCCCAATTTTACCTCCACTATTAGTGGAGCAGGAACCACTACGCTCATTGCCTTAACGGGTGCGGATAACGTTACCATTGATGGACGTATTGGTCAAACAGGAACTACGAAGTCGTTGACCATTTCCAATACAAGTACAGCTGCTACCCAAGGTACCATTACCTTGCAAACGGATGCTACTTCAAACATCATTCGTTATTGTAACATACTGGGTGTGGCTACTGCTACTACTGCCGGTGTGATTTATTTGGGGACAGGTACTACCACCGGTAACGATAATAATACCATTGATAACTGCGACATTCGCGATGGCGCGACTACACCAGCCAACGGGATTATTTCAGTGGGGACTACCACTACAACTGCTCTCAACAACAGTGGTTTGACGGTGTCCAATTGTAATATTTTTAACTTCTATGGAACAGCAGCAGCCGCGGGTATTTGGGCTAACGTAGGTTCTACTGACTGGACCATTACGGGAAATAGTTTCTACCAAACCGTGGCGCGTGTTGGTGTGGGTAACTCGTATAGAAATATTTACCTGAATACAGGTTCAAACCACTTGGTTTCTGGAAACTTTATCGGTGGATCTGCGCCTTTGTGCGGTGGAACCGCTCTTACCATCAACGGAACAGCAGCGGCCTATCGTTTTGTGGGCATATTTTTAGGACAAAGCACTACTACAGCCTCGTCTGTTCAAGGGAATACGATCGCCAATATTAGTTGGTTGAGTACCTCTGGAGCCACAACGGCGCCTGGTGTATTTGCGGGTATTTACTCTACGGGTAACAACGCGAATATTGGAACGGTGACGGGTAACGTGATAGGAAGTGGCACGGGTACTGGAAACATTACAGTTCAAGCCAATACAACCGGTGCGGTTACCTACGGAATTGTAGTAACGGGAACCACCGTTGCCATCAGTAACAATACCATCGGGAGCATGACGCTTACAGGTGCTACAACAAGCATTTCTCACTCGTTTCAGGGAATATCGAGCCAAGGAACCACTACGCTCACCATCACAAACAACCAAATTGGTAGCACGTCTACGGCCAATAGCATCAATGCATCAACGGCTTCAACTGGTACTACTTCGCAGTCAGTTCAAGGTATAGAGGTGTTAACATCTAATACTTCATTTACCATTACAGGTAATACCATAGCTAACATGAACAATGCCTATGCGGGTACTGCTGTTACATCAGCCCTACAAACGCGCGGTATTTATGTGGCTTTTGGTGCGGGTAGCATATCGAACAACACCATTTTCAATATTGTTTCGGCTTCCGCTAACTTGAGCACCACTACGGGCGCTCCGATGTCTGGTATTACCATGAGTTCTACCGCTGCAGGTATGACCATTAATCAGAACACCATTCATTCTCTCAGCTTAACTGCTGCTTCGGCATCGGTTACCGTGTATGGTTTGTACTACGCGGGACCCACTACGGGTACCAACGTTGTTGGTCGTAACTTCATTCATTCGTTGAATTTGTCTTCCACCTCAACAGGTGCACAAGCCATTGGTATGTATGTGAATGGTGGTACTACCACGTTCCAAAACAACATGATTCGTTTGGGTCTCTTTTCAAGTGGTAACTCCATTACAAACCCGAATGATATTCAAGGTATCCAAGATGCTTCTGGAACAAACAACTACTATTTTAATAGCATTTACATTGGTGGCACAGGTGTAACAACTGGATCTATGAACACCATTGCTTTCAATAGCTTGAGCACTAGCACGCGTGTTTTCCAGAACAACATCTTCATGAATGCTCGTTCGAATAGCACGAGCACAGGGGTGCACATTGCCGCTAAGTATGCAGGTACTGTTG
>JBDKGH010000015.1:0-3139 GCA_039798265.1 Bacteroidota bacterium
TGTCCGTCAGCATTTACGAGTTCATATCCATGACGAGGAATTCCTTTGTCAATCATTTCGAAGCCCACCAACTTGCGAGTTACGCCGTTTTCTTTTTGGGCTTTAATGGCCGCTGAATTGACAAACTCTTTGGTGAATTTGGTGATCCATCCCAAACCAGCTTCCATAGGTGAAGTGGTGTCGTCGATGTCGTTTCCATAAAGACAGAAACCCATTTCGAGACGGAGTGTATCACGAGCTCCCAAGCCTATGGGTTGAATGCCAAACTCAGCACCCGCTTCGAAAATTTTATTCCACAGATCTTCAGCAATCGCATTGGGGAAGTAAACTTCGTATCCACCTGCACCCGTGTAACCGGTGGTAGAAATGAGTATATCATCGTATCCAGCAAATGGACCAATTTGGAAAGTATAGTATTCCATATCCAAATTCATAGTGGTCAATTTTTGAAGAGCCTTAATGGCCTCTGGACCTTGAACTGCCAATAGGGAGATATCATCAGAAACGTTGGTCATTTCACATCCAAAACGTTCGTTGTGTTTAGATATCCAATTCCAATCTTTCTCGATATTACTTGCGTTAACCACCAACATGTAGGTGTCTTCTGATTTGCGGTAAACAAGAAGATCATCAACTATACCGCCTGTTTCATTAGGAAGACAAGAGTATTGCACTTTTCCATCAACCAATTTTGCCACATCGTTACTGGTTACGTAATTGATCAAATCCAAAGCTTTTGGACCTTTTACCCAAAACTCACCCATGTGACTCACATCAAATACACCCACATGATTGCGCACACAATGGTGCTCATCAATCAAACCTTTGTATTGAACGGGCATAAGATAGCCTGCGAAAGGAACCATTTTGGCGCCTAAAGAGCTATGAAGAGAGGTTAAAGCGGTGGTTTTAAGTTCAGTGCTTACTTCCATAATGGGTTGTTTTGTAAACCCGAAAAGTAATACTAAAATCGCGAATAGCCGCACAAAGCTTATTCACCTATAACTAGTCGTTTTTTTTACTCAACAAGTCCACCCATTTTGATGCCCAAACTTGGCGAGAGTATCTTTCTTCCAAGCTTTTACGCCCGTTCATTCCAAGTTCCTTTCGCAGTTCCTCGGAATCGATCAAAGCCGATAAATGATTCAACCAATCGTCGTTGGTATAGGCCAGAAATCCATTTTTACCATGATCAATGATCTCAGTATTGGTGCCCACAGCAGCCATAACCGCTGGAATTCCTGCACCCATGTACTGTAGTCCTTTACACCCGCATTTTCCGCGCGTCCATTCATTATCAGGTAACGGCATTACGCCAATATCAAAAGCCAACAAGTCATGCGCTTCGGTTGATTCATTCCAAGCTATACCTTGTAGTTCGAGCGCTGGATCGGAATATCGGGCATCGCCGATGAGAGCAAAGCGTATTTTGGCACCGTACTTTTTCTTTAATTCTAGAAAAACGGGTTTTAATTCTTCATAATAAGCAAGCGTAGTATGACTGCCTGTCCAACCGATGGTCACTACTTCAGTTTGGTAATGAGTTTTAACTTCTGCGTATTGTTCCAAGTCAATGGTGGTAGGCATTACATACACTTGATGATTGTACTTTTTTGCATAGGTGGCTAAGTACTCATTGCCTACAAATACCATGGACGCCCACTTGCATTGTTGTTCGAGTTTTTTCGGATTTTTGAGAAAACTGAATTTCTGATTATCAATAGACGTGTTGTTGTTCCAAATGGCATCGTCAAAATCAAGGACAAAAGGAATGGACTTTCTGAAAAGAGCTCGCTCAAAAAACAGCGATCCAGTAACCAATGCTTCGCGATAAATAAAAACTAAATCATAATTTTTAGCTTCCCGCAAATGCCGCATTCGTTGGTAGTAGGAACGAATTAAAATGCGGGCTTTTTGAATATAATTTCCTTTAGAATAAAAAAGATGGTCGTCTTTTTCATTTAATAAAAAACGAAGGGTGCAGTGCACACCTTCGTTTTCTAAATCTTTGATGTATTGTTCAAATCGGTAACGCTGACCGGGCGACCGCCGAGGGCGGTGCATGGCGATAATTAAAAGGCGTTTTACCGATTGACTCATCGAGTTGGATCGTTTATTCTAAACTGGCTTTGATGTAATCAATCACTTTGGTCATCAAATGCACGCGGTCTTTTCCTCTTACATTATGAGCGTGACCCGGATAGGCAAAAAAGTCAACCTGTACTTTGCTATCAATGCACGCCTTCATGAAACGCATGTTGTGTTGCATCACCACCACATCATCATCGGTGCCGTGAATCATCAATAAATCACCGTTCAGGTTTTTTGCAAATTCCGAAACGCGACTTTGCGCATATCCTTGAGGGTTTTCTAATGGGGTATCCATGTAGCGCTCGGTGTACATCACTTCATATAATTCCCAGTCAATTACGGGGCCGCCCGCTACACCCACTTTAAATACTCCTGGTTGACGAAGCATCAAAGAGGTGGTCATGAATCCGCCAAAAGACCAACCGTGAATAGCCATGCGGTCAGTATCCACAAATGGAAGGGATTTCAAGTAGTTGACACCCGCCATTTGATCTTCCATCTCCGCTTCGCCTAGCTGACGGTGTATCGCTTGCTCAAATTCTTTTCCGCGATGGGCACTGCCGCGACCGTCGAGTGTGAAAACAATGTAACCTTCTTCGGCGAGTTTGTTCATCCAAAGTGAAGATCCTCCTAACCAAGAGTTGGTTACCAACTGCACGTGTGGACCGTTATACACATAAATGAGTACCGGATATTTTTTCTTTGGGTTAAAATCTGACGGCTTAATCATGCGGCAGTAGAGGTCGTAAGATTTTCCGTTATCATTTCCCGTAATGGTAAAGATGGACGTTTCACCAATTTTTTTGAAGGCTAATGGATCAGCGGCGTAATGCAATCGCTTGATTTTTCTTCCACCCGCACCATTTAAATCAGTTTGATTGGGAGTGGTAAGTGAAGAATAGGTATCCAAAATAAAATTGCCCGAAGGAGATATTGCCACTTCGTGAACCCCTGCCACTGGCGTAATGCGAGAATAACTGAAGTCGCTTAAATTACCTGCATAGGCATGCATTTCTGTTGCATTTTCGCTGGTGCCATACATGTACAC
>JBDKGH010000016.1:0-12503 GCA_039798265.1 Bacteroidota bacterium
CTAGCTCTTCATCATTCAATCCATGAGGCACCGAACGAAGCGCCGCTATCTCTTCGCTGATAATGCTCAGTAATGCTTGTTGCTGATTTTCTTTGCGCTTCCATTCATTGAGGTGCTCAAACAGATTAAGCGCTATGCCCAATTTCACTTTGCACCATTCGGTAAACAAAGGCTGTACCTTGTCAAGGCATTCTTGAAGTTTTTTAGACAACTTCTTTTCTAATGCCTGCTGTTCTTTTTCCCCTTCTTGCAAAAGTTTTAAAAGGCGTTGAAATTCTATCTCCAACGGAGAACGCTTATCGTCCTCCGTCGAAGTAGAAATCATACTTTTATTCTTCGACGCCATGGCGCGAAGATAAACGCCATTTGGCAGTCTATAATGTTCCTCTTTTCGCTTGCTCGGCTTCGATGCTTTCAAATAAGGCCTTGAAATTGCCTTTACCAAAGCTCTTCGCTCCTTTCCGCTGAATAATCTCAAAGAACAACGAATGTGGCTAATTAAGACTAGGATTTTTTACGCCCGTAAAAAAGAAGATCTTATCAACATAAGCAGTAAAGCCTCATTTTTATCGAAATCCAACTTTCTGCATTTTTATACTTTCTTTATATACTGCACAGTACCTTTGACCCTCAATCGCTCCACCATTGAATCTACATCACAGCTCGGCCATTCGACAGCACCTCATTTGCACAGGTCTTATGGCCTTGGTGGCAGCCGCTTGTTTCTTGCTCATACCGCACCAGTCTTATAAGAGCTCAGCACTTGTGATGATGATGGCCTCTTCCATATTGGCTATGTTGTTCGACATCATACCGGTGTTAACCGCCACCACCATCGGGGCTCTGATCTGGAACTTTTTCTTTATTCCGCCTATTTACACATTTCATATCGATTCTGCAGAGGATCTGTTAATGTTTTGCTTGTACTTTCTCATTGCCGCCATCAATGCGGTGCTTACTCGTAAAATTCGCATCACCGAAAAATCACTTCACGAGGAAAAGAAAAAAGAAGAAACTCTCCTTCTCTACAACACTATTCTCAATTCGCTCTCCCATGAACTCAGAACACCGATCTCTACCATTGTAGGAACGGTAGAGCACCTGATTGAGCAAAATGATAAATTGGACCACAATCAAAAGATCGAACTACTCAAAGACATTGAAAAAAATGGTTGGCGACTCAACAGGCAGGTTGAAAATCTGCTCAACATGAGCCGGCTAGAAAGTGGCCAATTTAAAATCAAGACGGACTGGACGGATATGCAAGAACTCAGCTATGCCATCGTCCATTCCATCGACTTTAAAAACCATTCATTCCAACTACACACGCCAGAGGAACTTCCAATATGCAAAGTGGATAGTTCGCTGCTCGAAGTGGTGTTACTGAATCTGCTGCACAATGCCATCAATCACAATGAAACCAGTTGTAAAATAGGCTTGCGCATCTATTGCACCACCGCCGAAGTAGTGTGCGAAGTAAGTGATAATGGCCAAGGAATAAAAGAAGAAGACATTCCATTTATTTTTGATAAGTTTTATCGCCCCGCTTATTCCAACTCAAAGGGTACAGGACTGGGGCTGTCTATCGTTAAAGGTTTTTGCGAAGCCATGAACGGTCATATCTCCTACAGAAATATTCATCCACACGGAGCTTGTTTTATCGTCAGCATTCCCTGCGAGTTTTCATACCTCAACCTTTTGAAGCATGAATAAACAAACCATATTGGTTATAGACGATGAGCGAAGCATTCAAAAGCTCTTACAAATTACCCTCGAGAGTAATCAATACAAGGTAATTGTAGCTCACACGGGCCATGAAGGTGTCCTGCTTGCGGCTAATCAAAATCCTGACGCTATCCTACTCGACCTCGGACTTCCAGATGCTAGTGGACATGATATTTTGCAGCAACTCCGCGAATGGTTTCAAAAAGGCATCATCATTCTGTCTGTTCAAAATAGCGAGGAGGATATCGTAAAAGCCCTTGATAATGGAGCTTCTGACTATCTCACGAAACCATTTCGTAGTGCAGAATTACTCGCACGCATCCGCAATGTAATTCGTAAAAACAGCGAAGCCACCAGCAGCGCCGTGATCGAATTCGGAAATATTGAAGTCAACTTAAGTAATCATTCCATTAAAAAAAATGGAGAGCTAATGCATTTGACTTCTACTGAATATCAACTCTTGACGCTACTCATTAAGAACGAGGGTTGCGTATTGACGCATGATTTTTTACTCAAAGAAATATGGGGACTTAATTATCAAAATGAGTCGCAATACTTGCGCGTTTACATTGGTAATCTGCGCAAAAAGCTCGAAAGCGACCCCACTAAACCCGTTCATATCATTACCGAAAGCCGCGTGGGTTATCGCTTTATGCTCTAGTCTTTATAAAATCTTTATGCACGCCACACGCATCTTTAGATTTCACTAATGAGCGCGCGTTGAATTTTGACAAAAAATTCAACGTATGTCTAGTGAACATTTATCAACGACTTCCAAAGTCACCACGGCCTCTCTTTTAGTAGCCCTCGGCATCATCTACGGTGACATAGGCACGAGTCCTCTTTACGTTTTTAAATCAATCATAGGCCCTCGACCAATTACCGAAGAACTTGTGCTCGGTGGTGTTTCCTGCGTCATCTGGACCTTAATTCTTCAAACCACCATCAAATATGTTTGGCTGACCCTAAAAGCGGATAACGATGGTGAAGGTGGTATTTTTTCCCTTTATGCATTGGTTCGCCGTTATAGCAAATGGTTAGTGATACCCACCATACTAGGAGCAACCACTTTACTTGCTGACGGTATTATTACTCCTCCTATTTCTGTTGCCTCTGCCGTAGAAGGAATCACCCTAATTCCATCACTTGCTTACCTCCCTACTGTGCCCATTGTAGTGGTCATCCTATCGGCCCTATTTTTCTTTCAGCGCTATGGGACACATAAAGTCGGAAGAGTGTTTGGACCCGTGATGTTCATTTGGTTCGGATTGCTGCTTGTGCTGGGGTTAAGCCAAGCACTCACGTTCCCCTCTGTCTTTAGAGCATTCAATCCTCATTACGCCATCGAACTACTTACATTATACCCCCAAGGATTCTGGTTGCTCGGAGCGGTATTTCTCGCTACTACTGGCGCAGAAGCGCTTTATTCCGACTTAGGACATTGCGGCCGAAAGAACATTCGCATCACTTGGTTTTTTGTCAAAACATGCCTGATTGCTAATTACCTCGGACAAGCCGCATGGGCCTTACAATTCGGAGGAACTACACTTGGTGACCGCAATCCGTTTTATGAAATGATGCCCGAGTGGTTCTTAATTCCGGGTATCCTCATCGCCACAGCTGCTACCATCATCGCTTCACAGGCGCTCATCAGCGGAAGTTACACCTTGATATCCGAAGCCATCCACCTCAATTTTTGGCCACGCGTTGCCATACATCAGCCCTCAGATCTTAAAGGTCAAATCTACGTGCCTAGCGTAAATACTATTCTATGGATCGGCTGCGTGCTTATGATCGTTTACTTTCAATCGTCCTCGCACATGGAAGCCGCTTATGGATTTTCCATCACTGTTGCCATGATGATGACCACCTACTTGCTCGCCTTCTTCATGATATATAAGTTGAAGTGGAACAAATTTCTCGTCTTCGGATTGATTCTCCTTTTTGCAACGGTAGAGCTATCATTTTTCATTGCTAATGTGGCTAAGATTAAGGAACGATGGATGTTCTTATTCTTTGAGCTCTTCATTTTCCTCACCATGTACATCTGGTACTATGGACGAAAAATCAACAATCGATTTACGCATTTTGTCGATGTAGGAAAATATGCCCCCATCATTCAACGACTAAAACAAGATGAATCCATTACACGATCTGCTAATCACTTGATCTATCTCACGAAGGCTAACAACCGACATGAAGTGGAAGAAAAGATTATTCAATCCATCCTCTCACAACACCCTAAAAGAGCGGATGTCTATTGGCTACTTCATATTCATCGCACGGAACAACCCTTTACGTTGGCCTATGAAGTGAGCGAGCTCGTAGATGATACGATTATCAAAGTAAACGTTCATGTCGGATTTCGCATACAGCCGCATACCGAACAATACTTCAAACAAATCATTCATGATCTCATAGCCAATCAAGAATTGAACATGCATGAGCATTGGAAATCCCATTCCGTTTATTCGCATGAACCGCATTTCCAATTTGTAATCATCGAAAAATACTTGTCAACCGAGAATCAATTGAACATGAAACAATACCTCTTCATGAAGTTTTACTTCTTCTTGAAAAAGCTAGGCCTGCAAGACACCAAAGCCTTTGGTATTGATAAATCGCACGCCCTTATCGAATACAAACCACTGATCATTACTCCTCCAACAGCAACTACACTCAAACGCATTTCATATGAAAAATAATTTTCTTCTTTGGGCCTTCACCCTTTTTTCCCCATTGACTTTGTGCAGTCAAACAAGCGACAGTACAAGTCTTCAACCTTTTCAGAACTTAGATCAAAGCTGGGCAAATGGAAGTGATAGACGCACGGAAAGCATTTGGAAAAATCCATACTTCACTCCTTCTGTTATCCTAGATATCAATTACACGCATTCATTTAACAACCCGATAGATAACACGGTTGTGGGCTCCACGGCATTGGCTCGTAACAACGAAATGCAACTCAGCGCACTGCACTTTGGCGGCGATTTTCAATACAAAGGAGCGCGAGCTAGGGTAATGACCCAATTTGGTACCCGGTCAACAGTTGTTCCGCGTAATGACTTCAGCACCTATCGCGGCCAATATCAACTTGCCAACGTCTATCGTTATCTAAGCGAAGCATACGCCGGTTATCATTGGAACAAAGGATATGGCATTAATCTAGACGCCGGCTTGTTCATGTCATACATTGGGCTGAATTCTTTTTACCAAGTTGAAAACTGGGAATACCAAGCTTCTTTTACCTCTGATAATACACCTTGGTTTTTTAACGGAGTACGAGCCCAATTTCATCCTAACCGACATTTAAAACTCGAGGCCTGGCTCATCAACGGCTGGCAGAGTTATGCTAAATTCAACAAGATGCCTGGCGTAGGAGGCAACGTTACTTGGGTGCCTAATGAACGTTGGAAAATACTCACCAACAACTACATTGGAACGGACGCCGCAGGCCTCAAGAACAGAATTCGATTTCATAGCGATAACAGTGTTTTGCACGAATACTACATTTCAAAAAAAGAAACGGGCATTAATAAAATGGCCTTTTCATTCACAACAGATGTTGGCTTTGAAAAAGGCGATGGTGTAAATGGTTTTAATGATAGCGATAGCACAAAAGGACCAGCTCAGTACTTTGTCAGTGCCATGTTTTACAACCGTATGTGGTTTGGTAAAAATAAATTTGCATGGACATTCGGAGGAGGATACATGACCAATCCAGGGCGTTACTTGGTGCTCTACCCCACTGGAGAAGCCAGTCCACTTCCTGATCCGAACAACCCCAATCAAACAGAAGGTGCCTTTCCTTTTTCAGCCAATCCAGGTGATCCCTTCATCGGTTGGGACTGTTCTACCAACCTCGACTTTATGCCCAATCAAAGCCTCTGCTTTCGAATAGAATGGGTATATAGAGAAGCGAGCGTGCCCTACTTTGCCGGTTCTGGTGGGGTTACATCACCCACGGGCTATACCACAGCCACCCTGCCTGCCAACTGGCGTCCCGATTTAGTAAAACGAGAATCGCGGATTATCGCGGCATTGCTTTTCCGCATATAAACAGCCACAGTAAGTAAGTGGAATAGCTTTACCTTTGAACAAAGTCTGTCCACTGAATGAAGTACTTCCTCTTACTTACTTTAGCTTTCTTCTTTTCCGCCGAGGGATTCGCTCAAACAAAGATCGAGGGCGTTTATGACCCTCAATACAAACGGTACATCGCTAACGCCAATCTTACTTCACACGCAAGAACAAATCCCTACGATATCGACGATGTAAACCACGGTTTTGCCATTATAAAAAACACACAAACGAACACCTTCGGTGTTATCGATTCTACAGGAGCGATTAGGGTTCCCTTGATCTATAACCTGATCGAAGAGATTGAAAGGGCACCTGGATTTTTTATTTTTTACTCATCCTCCGAGATGGGAATTTTAAACAACATCGGAAATGAAATACTCAAAGTAGCCATCACCGATAACAAGGCTCGAATAAGATCGAGTAGCCATAAAGACTTTGTTTTTGTTGAACAAAACAACAAAATCGGATTAATCAATCTTCGCAAATCCAGGATCATTATTCCCGTAGAGTACGATTTTAATGCGTGGTATGAAGAAAAATACGAACGAAGCCGAAGACTCGGTTACCACATTGAATTGAACGAGTATTCAGCCATCGCTAAGAAAAATCAACTCTTCTATGTTTTTAATCTAACCACCGGCCAAAGCAGCGGTCCCTATGTGGATGTAATGCGCACAGGTCCGAAGCATTTTTTTGTAAAAGACGCTTCTGGAAAATGTAAGATTATAGATCTCGATTTTCAAACCGATAAAAAAATACCCGGTACCATCATCGATGCGCATGACGAATACGTGATAAGCCAACAGAAAGATAAATTTGGTCTTTACACCACCAATGGAAGCGAAGTGATTGCCCCTCTTTATGACGACCTCTATCTGATCAACGACGATGCAGCTTGGGTAAAAAAAGATGGATTCTGGGCAATGTTCTACCTCGAAAAAGAGCTACAAACGCCATTTGAGTTCCTTGACATTGAAAAAACCAATGAACTCTTTTTAGAAAATTTACTCTGGGTAACCCAACTCGATACTACGAACGATAACCTTCACACCTTCCGCGAATACTCGGGTATTAATGAATGCCCCAATCATTTGAAGTCGCTCATTTTTGCAGTGCAACAACTCAAAGGAAGCAAGCGACTTTTTAATACCTACCTCGATCGCAATGGGAGTGCAAACTATTCCTTCGCAAAAAAGGCAGATGGTTATCATGTGACCTATCCTCCCCTATTGAAAGTGGAACCCGAAGCTTGGGACATGGTGTATTACGTTCCTGACTGCATAGATCCCAATGGGATGATCGGATACAAAAAAGGAAACAAATACGGACTTGATAAACAAGCGGTGAAGTATGAAGGCCTTCTCTATGACGCTCTAGAGTTAAGGATGAATTGCAACAACGGCTGCCTCATTTCACGAGGTATGATCATGAGTTATACCGTTGATTATACGGGAAACAAAGGCTGCTACTTTTCAAAAGCCATTCCGCTCTCACAATACAAACTCAGATAATATGCAACACACCAACCGAATGTTCATTCTAGGTATTTCTATCCTATGCGCATTCATCTTATTATCTTGCAAAAAAGACAACACAGAAGAAGTAATCATCACAGAACCTGCACCTATGCCTACAGGATACACGCAATATGGCTCTCCCATGTCTAATGTACCACTTACGTCAGACATCATTATGTACGAAGTGAATCTCCGCGCTTTTAGCGACGGAGGTGATATACAAGGGGTAATAGATAAGCTAGATCACCTTCAGAGTTTACACATCAATGTCATCTGGTTGATGCCCATTTATCCTGTTGGAACCGTAAATGCCATCAACTCGCCTTATTGTATCAAAGACTATAAGGCCGTGGCCGCCGAATATGGCAATTTGACTAAAATGCGCGAATTGACCACTGCTGCGCACGAGCGTGGCATGGCTGTTATTATCGATTGGGTGGCCAATCATACAGCATGGGATCATCCATGGATAAACGCACATCCCGAATGGTACACGCAAGATGCTAATGGCGCTATTATCCATCCGGCGGGCACTAATTGGACGGATGTAGCCGATCTCAATTATGACAATCACGACATGCGAGCCGCCATGCTCGACGCCATGAAGTTTTGGGTACTTGAAGCCAATGTCGATGGCTTTCGCTGCGATCATGCCGATGGAGTTCCATTTGATTTTTGGCAAAACACCATCGACTCTTTAAACAGCACACCTAACAGAAATTTGATTTGGCTAGCCGAAGGCGAAAGAGCAGATCATTTCGATGCAGGATTTCATATGGCCTATTCCTGGGATTTTTATACCAGCCTAGATAATGTATTTAACGGCACATCAGCTGCCGCTCTGGTTACTACCAATGCAACAGAGTATGCCGCTATGCCCGCTGGAAAACGTTTACTCCGCTTCACCACCAATCACGACGAAACAGCTTGGAACGCCACACCAATGGCTTTATTCAATGGTGTGAACGGGGCTCTAGCCGCTTCCTCCATTGCCATTTTCACCAATGGTGTTCCTCTCATTTACACGGGGCAAGAGGTAGGATCAACAGTGAACACACCTTTTTTCTCTAACTCCACCATTGCATGGAGCGCTAATCCATCGATGAAAGCAGCTTACCAAAGTATGCTCAGCTTCTATTCGAGTTCTCCTGCTGCCCGCTCAGGCGCATTAACCACTTATGCTAGCACGAATGTTTTTTGCATCAAAAAATCGCTGAATGGCGAGGAAGTTCTATTGTTCACGAACGTGAGAAACACTGCACAAAACTTCACCTTGCCTAGCGCATTGGCCAATACCACTTGGATAAATGCCCTCACCAACGAGCAAGTCGTATTGGGCACTTCCATTGATTTGGCCGCTTTTCAATATCTGATTTTAAAACTATAGATTGTACGCAACCGCCACAGAAAAGGTCCTGCCATCCGAAGGCCAAACTCCAGGGCCCGGATAAAACTGAGGACGCTTGGTGAAATACTGCTCATCAAAAATATTGGATACCGATGCTTGCACTTTAAACCATCGATTGATCATGTAATGCGCACTCAAGTCCACCAACTGATAGGCCGGTACTAATCCGACAGAAGCAGAGGCATTAGGTGTAACGGTATTTAGCGCATCAGCGAATGATTGATCTACAAAACTATAAAGCACTTTTACACCGAAGCTAGTATGATTCAATTCTGTGGCCGCACGAACAATCCATTGAGGCGTACTCTCAACAAATCGACCATCAATATTGACATTTTCTGTCCCCGAACGCACATTCGCATTCACGTAGCGCGAGTCCATATATGAGCCAGAAACCATGCTAACCCAATACACATTTTCTTTTAGCGATCGGGAATATTGGGCAAAAAACTCCACTCCGCGCGTTCTGCTGTCACCGATATTGGTGCGATACAGATATAACTGATCCAACGAATCTGTTTCAACCAATATTCCCAATCGATTGCGATACATCAATTGAAAGGCCGTTAACTCTATTTGCCAGTGATCAAAACTGCCTCTGTAGCCCAACTCTGCGTTGTAACCTTTCGCATCTTTGAGGTTTGGATTGGTGAACTCATAAACCGATGCAGGAATAATATCTTTGAAAATAACCGGACGATAAGCCTGCGACCAACCGCCATATAATTCTGAGTGCTGATTCAACCGATAAGCAAAGCCTGACGCCAACAAAGGAAATTGGTGCTCGATCGTTACCGGTACTTTTTCATCTTCCAAGTACTTAATACGACCGGTCATGTTGCTTTCTCCATTTTCATAGCGTGCGCCCACTGTCCAAGTCAATCGACTACCCAATTTCCATGCTTCCTCTATGAATAAGGCGATATTCCTACTTTTAAAATAGATATCACGCCCATACTCAGGCTCTACCAAGGTCAAGTCGTAATCACTACCTGTAGTTCCTTTTCCTTGTTGACGGCGATGTAAATGGTTATGAATGTATTGAGCACCAAATACGATATTCATAGGACGTTTCCATTGTGATGTGGTATAAATGGCTTTCCATTCAGTGGTGAAACTCTGATAAAAATCGCGATCTACTTGTCGATTAGCATATTGCCCCGTAAGGGTATCAATGGCATCTACAATGTTTGCGGCTCTATCAAACAACACACTGTTGCGTTGTCCAAAAAGAAATGCCGCTGTGCCTGAAAAGCGCCAGTGTTCGTTTTTTCGATAGTCCACTCGCACAGAAGGAATGTAGATGGTAGGACTGTAATGATTGCGAGAGCGACTCGACTGTGTGGGATCCAATCGAAATAAACTATCGGTGAGCTGCCCTGGAATTTGGGCTTGATAGGTACTACGCGTCCAATCTATTTTCAATTCAAATTTTTCATTGGGTTTATACCAAACAGCAACTTCCTCTGCTCCACCCGTTGATTTTGAATTATCGCGATATCCTTGTGTTCCTTTTCTTTGTAACCATGCAGAATACCGCCATTTACCAATTGTTCCATGCAATCGATGAAAGGTGCTCCAAGCGTTAAATGAGCCATAACTCTGCATCATGGAGTAATCTATTTTACGATTAGTGCACGGTGATTTGGTCACGTAGTTGATCATTCCTCCAAACTGTGCACCGTATTGAATGGAGCCTGTACCTCTCACTAACTGAACATAATCTACCGCCTCCATTGGTATGTTATAATGACTAGCAGGATAGCCAAAAATATCGGTATTGGTCATGATGCCATCTTTGCGCACATTGAACTCCCAGCTGCGATGTGGATCAAGACCTCGGGTAGAAATGTTCATTTGATTGCCACTGCCATCCATGTCGTACACAAAAAGCCCAGCCACTCTTGCAAACAACTGTCGACCGGCCCTTTCCGTAGGCGAAAAATCACTTTTGCTTATTTGGATATGATCCACCTTTTTGCCCGAAACCAATAGATCTTTTCGAAATTCCTCGCCTACCACAAAACCTTCAGGATAAACGAAAATTTGAATGGGCTTTAAGTGAAAAATAGAATCTAAAGATGAAACTGGCCCGGGCTGAGCGCCAAGAGTACCAGCATTATGTACTATGAAAAATGTTAGTATTAACCGACTACTCATCGGTACAAAAACAAACATCTTTCTTCCAGCTCGCAACAGAAAGAAAGGCATAAAATAAAGTTGTTAGTGATCCAAATATAACGAAGGAAACGAAAGACAACTTCCAGTTGAAACAAAATCCTTAGCACCTTTGAACCAAATACCCCAAAGACGGTAGTAAGTGCCATGAATTTCACCAAAATAACAAGCCTCATTCTTTTTGTCATATGTTCCTCTCTCGTTCAGGCACAACCCGGCCCGATGGGTGGATTTTCTATACAACATCTCGCTCTTCCTGATGGCACTCTCTTAATGTCGAACGATTCAAACTTGTTGGTTTATACCCACCCTTCTCCGTACAACCAACAAACTATGAAAATTGACTATTTCCGACTTATGCTCGGTAACTCATCGGAACGTAAAGATTCAACTCCCTTTTACATCAGCCTCGACTCACAAGAAAATCACCTCTACATAGAATACAAAGGGCAACACATGTGCGCTCAATTGGATGTTCCGGGATTAGTGCCCTTTGATCATGACTATGGGTCGATTGACACGCTTTATTTCCGACCTGGCAATTGGCTGATTCATCAATACAATCGACGAGGCATGACGCTTGAACAACTGGCCGAATATCGATCGAGAACGCATGAACCGAAAACCGAAAGCTACTGGCTTTTTGAATTCGATCATCATAGCCGTTTATCTTTCCCAACCGTGAAGAGCATGCCTCAAGGCATTCGAATCTCCTCAGCCATTGATCTGATCAACTATACCGAAAACACAGAGCAGATCATCCAACTTGCGAATGCCATTTGGACAGAGGCAACCAACACCATTGAAAAACAATACGCCTCTAACTTGCTTTGGTTGGCCTATGAAAGAAAAGGCGATTACAACCAAGCGTTTCAGTGGTATCTCCAATTTTATGAAATCTGGGATAACAAGTTTGCACAGCCGGGTATAGTGGATTTTTTGATAAAAATAAAACATCCAGAGGAGGCCAATCGCTTCTTGAGCGACATGATCGTTCGAGAACCACAGTCCTATAATTATGTAAGTCGAGGCGATTTTTACGAAAACGTTCAACTCAATTATTTCGCAGCAGTAATGGATTATCAGAAGGCCTTAGAATTAGAGAAGTACAAAGAGCTTTCATTCATTAATCCGCTGGCGTCAAATGATGTCGCCTATTTGTATTTCCGCATTGGGCGCACATTTCTAAAAGCCAATCAAACGGCTAAAGGGCTCGAACAAATCAGAAAATCCATGCACTCTGCGCATTATTACGCACACTATGAAGAAACACTTACTTTGTTAGATTCACTCGAAAGCACCTGTGGCATGTCAAGCGATTTGTATTTGGCAATGGCCTTGTGCGAATACCGATTGGCGGTGCTTTACCCGAACACTGGGCGCTCACCTGACAACTTATTTACTGATGCCGAATTGCATTTTTCAATGGCAGAAGAAAGGGGAGGAAATGCCAATCTCATTGCCTTCTTCCGCGCCGACTACTATCGCATTCTCAGCCAAAAAGAAAAAGCACTGGCTTATTTAAAACTGGCCGAGCTTGATTACTCGCTCAAAGAAAGTTGCGAAAATCTGCTTCCTTATATAACCTTATT
>JBDKGH010000017.1:0-7929 GCA_039798265.1 Bacteroidota bacterium
ACTCCCAATCCTGCTGGATGACCATTGACTTCTATTCGGCCACTTTCAATCCACTTATCGGCCTCGCGCCGAGAACAGATGCCTGTGTCGCTGAGGTACTTATTGAGGCGAATGCCCGGTGCGGTGCTTTCCATAAAGCAAAAATACACCGAGTTTGACAGCGATTACGATTTAACATCGGAAATTTTGTCTTGCTCTTAGTGTAATTAATGTCAAAATGTCGCTATTTGTTCATTGGCAAAACAATTGACTACCGACCATCAAGTTCAAAAAAACAATTTAAAAATTACAACACATGTATCTTACAAAATCACACCCCCGTTCTCTCGCTCATTTCTTTTTAGATGATGCTTTTGCTCGCGACTTTTTTGTTCCAGGCACTCGCCATCAACGATCATTTGTTCCTTCAGCAAATATTTTGGAGGAAGAAAATAGTTTTCGAATTGAATTGGCTGCTCCGGGTTTCGATAAGAAATCGTTTCAGTTGAAGGTAGAAAACAAGCAGTTGATTATCGCTGCAGAGAAGCAAGAGCAAAGCGAAGAAAAATCAGCAAAGTACACGCGCAAGGAGTTTCATTTGAATAGCTTCAAACGCAGTTTCTCTTTGCCAGATTCTATCGAAGAAGCAGCCATCGAAGCCAATTATGAAAATGGTATCTTGAGTGTACTTCTACCCAAGAAAAAAGAAGAAAGCACTCCATCGATGAAAACAATTGAGGTTAAGTAAAAAGAAGGTTTTTGGTTTTTAGGTTTATTGGTTAAGGTTAGAAAAGGAAGAGGCCGATCGTTTGATCGGCCTCTTTTTATGAATAAGATTTTGTGGTCTATTTATCCAAAAAGTCTAACTGCGTGCGAATAAATTGAAGTTTGTCTGTTCGTTTTAAATAAAAGGGAATCGTTGTCGACGCAGAAGCCTTTGGTGTTAGCTGCTCGGTCAATTCAATAAAACTTGGATCCTTATAGAGACCTAAGAGCAATACAGGTACTGTTCCTGTTGCCTTGATTTCTTTTTTCTCCGCCTTCACCTCGGTGTTGTTTTTTTGTGCGGATAGGTATTGACCGAATGGAGTCCACTGATTGTTTCTGCTCGTTTCATATGTGGCATCAATGCTTTCTGCGCAGTTGAGGATGCTGATCGATCTAAAACTTTTCGTTCCTGGTTCTAGCATTTTCAGGGCAACAGGAATGGATTCTCCAGATACTAATAAATAAGTGCTCTGCGTTTCAATACCCATTTCTTTTTTAATGCGAGCTTGCGCCGAGGTGAGCAGTTCTTGCATAAATTCTGGCGTTAACTGCGTAGCCGACTGAAGATAGCTCTTTCCAAAACCATAAGAGCCGGGAAGCGATAGGCGAAGCACTGCTTTATTGCGAGCGCAAAGCATTTGAACTAAAGGCTCCATTTGTGTATCAGTGAGGTCACTTCGAGAGTCTCCTAAAATAATGACTAATGGAGAAAAGTTGGTTTTTTTGGGCGTGTTGAGTACCGCCTTTATTTCTGTACCATCACTCGCAGTAAAATCAAATGGAAGTGTTTTAGTAATAAGTTCACGACCAAATTTAGCTTCTGCCACAACAAAGGGATCTGCTATTGAAGTGTTTCCCAAATTAACGATCGCGTAGGAAGGCGTCCCAAATGGACTTGTTTTTTTGATGGCAAAGGTGAGCTCGAGGTCATCGCAATTTTCTAAAATAAAGGAAGATTGTGCCAAGGGACCTATGCGCTCAATCAAAGTTTTCATACCAGGATTTAATCCTACATAATTGATGTTGCGATTGAGAAAGTAGCTGCACCAAAGTGGATTGCCGCGTGTTGGAGAAAACTCAACATCGATCACATCGGCTTGTGGATTTTCATAAACCGTTTCTATTTCTTTTCCTGAGAAAGGATCTAGGAGAACCAATGCAAAATAGTTACGATTCACATTGGACAAGGCGTATAGACCACTTTCATCAGGTCCAAATCGCAAGGGAATAACTTGCTCACCTTTCTGAGGTGTGTAACCAGGTTCTAGGCTTCCACCAGATGCATTGGATGCTAACAGTTCCATTCCTCCATTAAATTGTGAAATGCCCACACGTTTGCCCGTACTTAAGTCAATAGTCAGGTTGGATAGGTTGCCCGGATTTCCGAGTACTACCTGGGTAGTTTGATTGGTTTCATCATACACATATAAATCATAGGATGAAGTGGAGATGTTTTTTTGGGCGAAGGCAACTCTTGCTGGTGTTGATTTTTTTACCTCGGTAATGCGAGCATCTAAGCCATCGGTAGAAAGGAGTTTCGGCATTTGTGGTTCCTTCACATCACCACGGTACACTTCATAGGTTCCATCATCTGAAAGATCCGCTTCGAAAACGAAGGAAGCGTTATCGATCCAAAAAATCTGTTGAAAACACTCGCCCGTAGCATCTAAAAGGTTGATCGCTTTTTGTGTGTCTAAAACAGGAGAATACATCAGTGCAGAAGCACCTTCCGTTTCTTTTACATATAACATGTGTTGACCATCGGGAGAAACACGAGGGAGGCGAACATAATTTTCTGGAAGGATGGATTCAATGTTAAGCTTGGCCTTAGGGTCTACAATTTCTTGGTATTGCGCCTGAACAAGGGCAGGGAGGAAGACGAAAGCAACAATTAGAACACGCAGATTCATAGTCTTTTTTTTAGAGGGCTGAAATTAATCAAGAATGAAGCCGAACAGAGCGATCTAACATCTTTTTAAGTTTTTACATGAAGTTATCAAAAGGAAGACAAGTCGTTTTTTGATATTTTTTTTTGTGTAGCCCCTAAAAAGGGGTACTTTTGTGGTCGAAAATTGAAATTTTTCAAATTGACCCCCTCAAATTTGGGGGTGTAATCAAAAAAATAACAAAAACCATGAGTCAAATCCGTTTTCAAGCTTTGTCTGAATTGAACAGTCGCCAGCCTCAACCAAGCACTCCTCCGAGTGTGAAAGTGAGCGACTATTTCGGCGCTAACGTGTTTTCTACCTTCAAGATGCGCGAACACCTCACCGAAGATGTTTACAACAGATTGATCGATTGCATTCATAACGGAGTGCGCATTGATCGCTCTATCTCTGATCACGTTGCTGCTGCAATGAAAGAGTGGGCCATAAGCAAAGGTGCAACGCACTACACTCACTGGTTTCAACCTTTAACAGGCTCAACCGCAGAAAAACACGATAGTTTCTTCAAACCGCTAGGCGATGGTCGCGCTATCGAAAAATTCGATGGCACCATGCTTTTCCAACAAGAGCCTGATGCGTCTTCTTTCCCAAGCGGCGGTATCCGTAATACGTTCGAAGCACGCGGTTACACCTTGTGGGATCCTACTTCGCCAGCCTTTATCGTAGGTAATACCTTGTGCGTCCCTACTATTTTTATTTCCTACACTGGTCACGCATTGGACTACAAAATGCCTTTGATGAAAGCTCTTGCAGTGGTAGATCAGGCAGCTACTGCGGTTTGTCAGTATTTTGATAAGGACGTAAATAAAGTGATTACCACCCTCGGCTGGGAACAAGAATATTTTTTGATTGACGCCGCTTTATATAATGCCCGCCCTGATATCGCCATGACCGGACGCGCTTTATTCGGCCATCGTCCTGCAAAAGGTCAACAGTTAGAAGATCATTACTTCGGTTCTATTCCGGAGCGTGTTGTTGCATTCATGAAGGAGTTCGAGCAAGAGTCTCACTTGTTGGGTATTCCCGTTACCACTCGTCACAACGAGGTAGCGCCGAATCAGTTTGAGGCTGCTCCTATGTTCGAAGAGGCCAACCTGGCTAACGACCACAACCAATTGTTGATGGATATTTTGGAGAAAACGGCTCGTAAACATAACTTCCGTGTTCTTCTTCACGAAAAACCATTTGATGGTATCAATGGTAGCGGAAAGCACAACAACTGGGCGCTTTCAACTAATACAGGTGTCAACTTATTGAAGCCGGGTAAAAACCCAAAAACCAATCTTCAATTCTTAACTTTCTTCGTGAATACCGTTGCCGCTATTCATGAAAACGCTGACGTGCTTCGCGCAAGTATTGCTACCGTAGGTAACGATCATCGTTTAGGGGCAAACGAAGCTCCTCCTGCTATTATGAGTTGCTTCTTGGGTGGCGCTTTGAGCACCATGCTCGACGACTTAGAGAAAAACATCAAGGCTGGTAAAATGACACCAGAAGATAAAACCGATCTCAAATTGAATATCGGTAAACTTCCTCAGGTGTTACTCGATAATACCGATCGTAACCGTACTTCTCCTTTTGCATTCACGGGAAACAAATTTGAATTCCGCGCTGTAGGTTCTAGCGCTAACTGCGCAAACGCGATGATCGTATTGAACACAATCGTTGCAAATCGCTTGATTCAATTTAAAAAGGATGTTGATGCCCGCATTGCAAAAGGTGACGACAAAGACGAGGCTATCTTGAAAGAGCTTCAACGTTTGATCAAACAAAGCAAAGCCATTCGTTTCGAAGGAAATGGTTATGGCGAAGAGTGGGTGAAAGAAGCTGCGAAACGCGGATTGAGCAATTTGAAAGATACGCCAAGCGCTTTGAAAGTGTGGAAAGACAAAAAGGTTCAGAATATGTTCGAGACCTTGAATGTGTTGACTCACGAAGAAGTGCATGCTCGCTACGAAATTGAGGTAGAGAACTACAGCCGTCGACGCGAAATTGAAGCTCGTATTACTGCAGACATCGCTGTAAACCATATTATTCCAGCGGCTTTGGGCTATCAGAGTCAATTGGTAGAAAACGTATTGGGCCTTAAAGAGATCTTCTCTGCTGCTGAGGGTAAAGAAGTGACCAAAACACAAGTTGGATTGATCAAAGCCATCAGTACTCACGTAAATGGCATTAAGGACAACGTGGAGAAAATGAATGCTGAAATCGCCAAGGCAGGTAAGTTGGATGCTGAAAAACAAGCCGAAGCCTTCTGTCACAAAATCAAACCTCTAATGGATGTGATTCGCGAGAATGCAGATCAGTTAGAAATGATGGTCGATGACGAGATGTGGCCTTTGCCAAAAATGCGCGAGATCTTGTTTACGCGCTAAACGATAACTTTTTTCAGAAAACCCTCTCTATTTCAAAATAGAGAGGGTTTTTTTATTCACATGAAATTGTAGGAAGAACGGTGTATCTCTTGTTTTGAAATTCATTAAGTGGTTGATTTTGAGTTTTTTTAATTCCGCTTTATGGAAAAACAGCAAGCCTTCGTCTAGGGTAGGAACACTTAAATGACTAAAAAATGAGAGAGAGAATTGATCAAAATGTACAATTAGCAGGCAGATTTCACTATTTTCGTTCCCTGCAAAAAAATTGCACTTCTAAAACCAACCTTATGAGAATCGCGCGACTACTACTTTTATCTACAATCGCTATTCTGTTTGCGGGCTTTGCTAATGCCCAAAACATCAACACGGCCAAGGCTGACGAAGAGTTTAATAACGGCGGTTACCTCGAAGCTGCTCGTCTCTACAAATCGGCTGCAAGCAACGAAAAAGACCTTGAGCAAAAAGCTCGTATTTTCTTCAATCTCGGAGAATGCTACCGTTTAGCTACGCAGTATGCAGCGTCTATCGAATGGTATGACAAAGCAATCACTGCTCAGTACTATAACACTGACCCTGAAGTTTACTTCAATCTAGGTCAAGCTTATCAAGAAATGGAAAAGTGGGACGATGCCGCTACTCAATATAACAAGTACTCTGCTAAAGGTGGTGACAAAGCCAAAGCTGATGCACGTATCAAGGCTTGTAAAGAAGCCGCTAATGTGAAAACAGCTAAGACACGTATCCTAGTTGAAAACATGGCTGAGCTTAACTCTCCTGCATTCGACTACTCTCTTAACTATTCAAGCAAGAAGTTCGATGAGATGATTTTCTCTTCTTCTCGTCAGTCTGCTGTAGGCAGTGGCATTGACCCTCGCTCTGGTGAGGATTTTATGGACCTTTTCTTTTCTGAGCGCGATAAGAAAGGAAAATGGAGCGTTCCTCAACCACTACCCAACACTGTAAATACTCAAAGCAACGAAGGTGCTGCGGCTTTCACCAAAGATTACAACGTGATCTATTTCACCTTCTGCGAAATCACTGCAGATGAACGTAAAGCGTGTGATATCGTGAGTGCAAAACGTCAAGGTAATGGTTACGCCGCTCCGGTTTCTCTCGGATTGGTTAACCGCGAATCGATGGACACTGTTATGGTGGGTCATCCAGCCTTCTCAAATGATGAGAAATACTTAGTATTCGCTTCTGATATGCCAGGCGGAAAAGGCGGAAAAGACCTTTGGTACTCTACCTTCGATAAGAAGTCAGACAAATGGTCTACTCCAACTAACCTTGGCGCTATCAATACAGCTGGTGATGAAATGTTCCCTTACCTCGCAGATGATGGTACGTTGTACTTCTCTTCTAATGGCCATCCAGGTCTAGGTGGTTTGGATATTTTCAAAGCAGATAAAACAGGTGACCTTTCTTTCGGTACTGTTTCTCACATCGATTACCCAATTAACTCTTCTTCTGATGACTTCGGTTTCATTTTCGAAAAAGGTGGTGCTCCAGAAGTAAAATACAGTGGTTTCTTCACTTCTAACCGTCCAGGTGGTAAGGGTAAAGACGATATCTATCGCTTCATGGAGCCTCCAATGGAGTTCTCTTTGACTGGTGTAGCTTACGATCAAGATACCGGTACTCCATTGGCTAATGCCAACGTAGTAGTAAAAGGTTCTGATGGTTCTGATTATGCATTGACTACTGACGGAAACGGTGGTTTCAGTTTGGATAAAACAAAAATCAAAGCTGAGGTTACTTACTCTGTAGATGTACAAAAAGATAAATACATTGGTACTGGTGACCGTTTCAATACGATCAAATTGAAAGAGTCAACCAACTTTACCCGTGAGTATTTCTTGAAACCAGTAATCATCAACATTGAGTACAAAATGCCTTTGGTATTGTACCCATACAATGAAACTATCCTTTTGATCAACGATACAGTAAACTCTGCTGACTCATTGAACTACTTGTACGATCTGATGGTGAAAAATCCTAAGTTCGTTATCCAACTCGAAGCTCATACCGATGCTCGTGGTGCTGATGACTACAACCAAAAGCTTTCTCAAGGTCGTGCCGAAACATGTGTTAGCTACCTCGTATCTAAAGGCATTGACGCGAATCGCTTGAAGCCTGTTGGTAAAGGTGAAAAAGAGCCTCGCAAATTGACTGCAGCTGAAGGTCCAATCCCTGCAGGTACAGTTTTAACTGAAGCCTATATTAATAAGCTTCCAGCTGATCAACAGGAACTTGCACATCAATTGAATCGACGAACAATCTTCCGAATTACAGCAACGGATTATGTTCCGAAAAAATAGATAAATCAAAGCTTATCTTTGGGGCGTCCAATTCGGGCGCCCCTTTTATTTGTACCATGACAGATTCTTCTAGATACGGCGCACGTGGCGTTTCTTCACAAAAAGAAGAAGTGCACGCTGCCATCAAAAATGTAGATAAAGGTCTTTTTCCTAAAGCCTTTTGTAAAATCGTTCCCGACTACCTTACGGGTAGCGAAGATCATTGCATCGTAATGCACGCAGATGGTGCGGGCACCAAGTCTTCCTTAGCTTATATGTACTGGAAGGAAACAGGCGATATGAGTGTTTGGAAAGGCATAGCACAAGATGCTCTCATCATGAATATAGATGACCTTCTCTGCGTGGGTGCGCTTGAAAATATTTTACTCAGTTCAACCATTGGTCGAAATAAGAATAAGATACCAGGTGAAGTGATTGCTGCGATCATCGCCGGAACAGAGGAATTATTAGCCGAGTTGGATAAACACGGTGTGCATATTCGCTCAACCGGAGGCGAAACGGCTGATGTGGGCGATCTTGTTCGTACCATTATTGTCGATAGTA
>JBDKGH010000018.1:0-14362 GCA_039798265.1 Bacteroidota bacterium
CTCCATCATCCGTTTGAAAACCTTGATCAATCGAAACTGCTTTGATGCGTTTACGACGGATATAGTCGATACAGTTGTTGGTGGCAATTTTGAATAACCAGGTACTGAAAGCAAACTGCGGGGTGTACTGATCGAGGCGGCGGAAAGCCTTTCCGAAAGCCTCGATGGTCAAATCTTCAGCATCGTCCTTATTGTTCACCATTTTGAGCAACATAAAATAGATGGGCTCGCGGTAGCGTTCCATCAATTCGGCATAAGCTTTTTGCTCGCCACTCTGAAGAGCGCGTTGCACCAGCTGAAAGTCGTGTTGCCCTTTTTCGGATAGGTGTGCGGTTAGTTCCATTTTTGTGGTTTTCTCACCAAGTTGGTTATGTAAAGGCCTATGTTAAGCACTAACAAGTGCCATTCTAAAAATGGCGACAACCAAACCAGATCTTTCGATTGGCCCAATCGGGTTGTAGCCTTGTGCAAGATAGTAAGGTGAATGATGTACCTCACCCCCCACAGGATACCAACTACCAACATTCCTGTTTTCAAAACCAAAGCGCCAATAGTTCCTACCAAAAGGAGGACTAAGCTCATCGGCCACAGACCTAACGCATTCTTATGCTGCGACTTATACAACGGCGCAGTGGTAAAGTGTCTTCTTTTTTGAGTAAACCAATCCGCCCAAGTCTTCTTCGGTTGAGAAATCGTCTGTGCATCAGGGTGAAATTCTACTACCGTATTTCGATTGTTGGCCACCTGATTAATAAACAAATCATCGTCGCCCGAAGCCAAGCTGTAATGACTTTTGAAACCTCCTACGCGAAAGAAAACTTCTTTAGTGTAGGATAGATTTCTTCCCACGCCCATATATGGATTGCCCGCTTTTGCGAAGCCCAAATAATTCAACCCTATGTTTAAGGTATCATAACGGATAATCTTATTGAGCCATCCGTTCAAGCGTTTGTAGGGTGAAAAGCCAAGTACAATTTCTTTTGGACTATTCATATGCGCCGACATGCGACGAATCCATTGATCTGAAACAGGAGTGCAGTCTGCATCCGTCAACAGAACAGTTTCAAACTTAGCAGCTTTGATGCCCAAGGTTAAAGCGAACTTTTTACCCTGCATGTTTTGTTTTTCCTCATCCAAATTGATCACTCGGAGTGTTGGATAACTCACGCTCAAAGCTTTTAGGATGGCCTCGGTATCATCCCAGCTACTATCATTCACCACGATTACCTCAAACTCGGGGTAATCTTGTTCCATGATGACAGGAATGTTATTCATGAGGTTTTTTTCCTCATTCCTTGCACAGATGATCACCGAAACAGGCTTCATCTCATGATCGGGCGTTTTGATTTTACCGGCTGCGATGCGCAGGTGGTATTGAAATAGGTAATAGACCTGAAGAATCCAGGCTATACAAAAGAGACTCAAAAAGCTGAGTCCCAAATAACTCCATTCTAGAATTTGTTGCATGTTGAACCGCCAAAAGCGAAAGCGAAGTTACCCTTCGAATCCCTACGAAAAAAAAAAGAGCCGCTATTAGCGGCCCTTTTTATGAACATCAAAAATTGAATTATTTGTGGATCACCAATTCCTTTACAGAAACGTTTCCTTTTGTCTCATAACGAACGAAATACACGCCGTTAGTTAGAGCAGAAACATTCATTTGGTATTGGAAAGATTGGATTTGGCTCTTCATTACTACACGTCCGGTAGCATCGAAGATGGTGATTTGAGAATCGCGCTCCAATCCATTGAAGTTAACAAGATCATTAGCAGGGTTAGGGAACATTCCGAATGAATCCGCGCTCACTGTTGGTACGCTCAAAGGATCCAAACAAACGGTTACCGTTTCAGAATCTGTAAACTCACCACCTGTGGCAATAGCTACCATGTTTTGGTTGTAGAATGTATAAGAACCTTCACCATAAGCGCAACACATACCATCGCCAAAATCATCCATCACCACTAGGTCGTAACAACCTGCTGGCAAACACATGGGGATTTCCAATGTAGTAGCGTCTAAAGAGGCGTCATATAAACCATTACTCGAATATACCACTACTCCATTCTGCTGAAGCTCCCAAGAAGTTTCATCAGCGTAATTGTCGAAAAGGAGAACCAAAGTTCCCTGCATTACATCTGAACCGGTAAAGGCCGTGAAGGTGTATGATTGAGAGTTATTATCAAGGTTTTCGTCCGTACCGTTGTTTGGATTCAACATTTCCACTGTCAATGTATTCGAACCATTCGCAAGGTTAAACCAAGGAAGAGGAACATCTTCTGTCTCGCCTTGGTTAAGTGTACCTACCCAGTTGAATGTTTGAGCAGCACTACCATTCAATGACCATGAAATGGTGCATGAATTAAGAGGCTCAACACCTGCGTTGCGAATAGTAACCGTACCCGTTGCTATGGCTCCACAAACAGTAGAAGGAATATTGTTGATCGAAGCAACACCGCCATCCAAAGCAGCAGCAACAAAACCTTCAGGATAACCATCTAAAACAGTTGGATTAGAGCCTACTGGATCCAACCAGTCGCGAAGACGAGTAGAAGCAGAAGTACCATCCCAACTTACACCAAAACGTCCATACCAGTCAGCATCATTGGGTGCAGAACATGAAGAATAACCACCATACAGTTGACCGATGATGCGGTGATCTTGGTTAAATAAAGGAGAGCCTGAAGAACCACCTTCGGTTACACCCGACTCCCAGTTATCGATATACCACACTTCAGCACCGAACTGCGTGCTATGATAAGGAGCGTCCAGTTCATGACTGATTTTTTTCACGTCACCTGCTGGATGGTGAATACACGTAGCTTCAGAAACGTTCGCTTCTAGATCAGTACGATCCCAACCTGAATATTGAACGTTAAAAGATGCAGGAGGAGTTGAATTCAACTCCAAAAGAGCGAAGTCGCTACCGGCATTACTTGCACGCAAGGTAGCTCCAGAAATAGATTGATTGGTTGGGCCAGTACTTCCAGTGCAACCAGCAGACTCATGGTTAAAATAAAAAACCCAGTTAGCTACGCTACCGCCCAAGCAGTGATTAGCAGTGAGGAAATAAGGTGTGCCGTCCATTGCGGTGTTGTTTACCAACGCACCAGTGCAAATAGCCGAGCCACCTGATACAATCAAGGCTACACTTTTCTTTTCTACTTGCCAAGCATCACCGTCGGGACAATTGACATTAATGTTACAAGAACCAGAGTTACCAAAAGGGCCACGATCCACATTAGCATCTTCAAAGTGTCCAACGCTGATTTCGCGGTAACCATAGGTTACTTGATTGATGTGTAAATCGCCTCTATCAGACAATGAAGCCGGAACTTGGTATTCAATAACGATGTTTGAATCGTGCATTACACCAATGGCCAACGCGTTGTTTGCGTTGTTGTTTTTGTGGGTGAAAGAACCTAAAAACATGGTGCGATCATCATTCCACACAAACACTTGACCGCCTTTGGGTAACCGGAATTGGTCAAAAACAAAACTCACCGATTGTGCATCTGGGCAAGCGATGGCCAATTGCCAAACATCCATTCCAGTCCTTTCATCAAAAGTCCAATTACCTGAATTTGAAGTATTCAAATCCATTTCGAACTCCACACCAAAGCGGTAAGGAGCTTCTTTGTATTGATCAACTACAGCATCTTCCGCTGCTAGCACAGTGCGATCAGGAATCGGGGTAGTAACAGTAGGAATAGTAGATGGATAATGCTTGTCATCCCAATTTTGGGGTTGACCACCGTAGCTCAATTGAGCCATAGCACCACCACTCACGAGCAAAAAGCTCCAAACAGCGAGTAGATTTTTTTTCATGTGAATTAGAAAACAGGTTTTATTGTGACGAATGTACAAACATTGCCTTTTTTCCCCTAATCACAGAAATAGGTTCTCCTAGTATTTATAAACCACCGATTGTTCTCTATTATCGTTGATAATCAACCGTACTTCTTTGGCACCAGGATACCTGGTTTTAGACAAATCAAAGGCGATCTCTTTGGTTATCAAGGCACGGCAAAGATCATTGTTAGCCTTGTGATCTAAGTACAACAAAAGTTGTGGGGGCATACTTTTCATCCAAGCACCAGTAGTATTTAAGGTAAACTGATGTTCCTCGCAACCGCCGCCATACTGCACGTTTACGAATAACGTATCACCTGAAACACGGGTACCTAAGAGGGTATAAGGATCGGTTTTTTCTTGAACATAGTTGGCATACACCTTCACTGGCAGTAGCACTTTGGGGTCATTAGTAGGCGGCACAGAAGGCTCGTCCACCATAACAGGCGCAATTGCTTCGTCGCCTTCGATGCCTTGAACTTCAGCCGTTTCTGCAACTT
Organism: Bacteroidota bacterium; assembly: GCA_039798265.1. Taxonomy (GTDB): domain Bacteria; phylum Bacteroidota; class Bacteroidia; order Flavobacteriales_D; family Sanyastnellaceae; genus JBDKGH01. The sequence goes on from JBDKGH010000018.1 coordinate 4,351, forward strand.
GCTTGGCTGCTTTTTTACTGTTTTTGCACTGAGTGAAGGCGAATAATGCACATGCCAAAAGGCTATAAAGAGCTATTTTTTTCATAATGATGCTTTTCTTTTCATGATTAAAAACAATGCCAAAAAGGCTATTTATACTTCTCGTCCCAGAGTTTTTGTAACCCAAACATTTCATCTCGCAAGCGCGCAGCTTCCATGAAGTCCATCTCCTGTGCGGCTTTCTCCATTTTCTTTTTCGTTTGAGCAATCAGTTTTTCCATTTGATCTCTGCCCATCATTTGAACAACGGGGTCAGCAGCAACATTGGCTATTTGATCCATCGGCTCTACGTAATAAGTGGGCTTGCGATTATCTATCAATCCACTTTGATCGAGCAAGGTTCGTTTGGCCTTCACCACTTGTTGAGGTGTTATACCATGGAGTGAATTGTAAATCACCTGTTTTTCTCTTCTCCGCTGAGTCTCGTCAATGGTCTGCTGCATGCTATCGGTGATTTTATCGGCGTACATAATCACTCGACCATTCACATTACGCGCGGCTCTTCCTGCCGTTTGCGTTAGCGATCGATTGCTTCTTAAAAACCCTTCTTTATCCGCATCCATAATGGCCACTAATGATACTTCCGGCAAATCCAACCCTTCGCGAAGGAGGTTTACTCCCACCAATACATCAAATTTTCCTTCGCGCAAATCGCGCAAAATTTCTATGCGATCCAAGGTATCGACTTCAGAGTGGATATATCGGCAGCTGATATTGAGTTTGTCTAGGTATTTCGCGAGCTCTTCAGCCATGCGTTTCGTGAGTGTAGTAACCAAAACTCTTTCACCTCGCTCTATCGTAATGTGCATTTCGCCTATCAAATCATCTATCTGATTGAGTGAAGGCCTCACTTCGATAGGAGGATCTAGCAGTCCAGTAGGTCGAACAACTTGCTCCACGACTACACCATTTGTTTTTTCCAGCTCGTAGTCTGCCGGTGTTGCTGACACGTAGATCACCTGATTGGCCATGGCTTCCCACTCTTCGAAAGTAAGCGGGCGATTATCCATGGCGCTTGTCAACCGAAAACCATGTTCAACGAGGTTTACTTTTCGACTTCTATCACCACCGTACATTGCCCCTACCTGACTTACTGTTACGTGACTTTCGTCAATCACCAACAAATAATCATTGGGGAAATAATCGATCAAACAGAACGGTCGTTGCCCGGCGATACGGCGATCAAAATAGCGCGAATAGTTTTCTATACCCGAACAATAGCCTAGTTCTTTCATCATCTCTAAATCATAACTCACCCTTTCGGAAAGTCTCTTTGCTTCTAGGAATTTACCTTCCTTTTCAAAAGCCGCTGTTTGGGCCACCATATCCTGCTGTATCTCCCACATCGCATCAGTCATGGTATCCTTTGTGGTTACGAACAGGTTAGCCGGATAGATTTTGACTTGTTCGAAGGACATTATTTTTTTACCTGATTCAGGATAAATGCTCTCGATGGCTTCAATTTCATTTCCCCAAAAAGTAACTCGTATCGCATAGTCGGCATAAGCCAAATAAATATCCACTGTATCGCCTTGCACGCGAAATGTGCCTCGGGTGAATTCTGCTCTTGTGCGACTGTATAATGATTCGACTAAACGATGCAAAAAGCCTTGCCTGCTCATGGCTTGGCCTTTTTTAATCTCAATCACACTTTTATGAAACTCGATGGGATTACCAATACCATAGATGCAAGAAATACTCGCCACTACGATAACATCGCGTCGACCACTTAGTAAAGCACTCGTAGCGGAGAGGCGCAGTTTTTCAATCTCATCATTGATGGACAAGTCCTTTTCGATGTAGGTGCCGGTTGTGGGCAAATACGCTTCAGGCTGATAATAATCGTAGTAGCTAACGAAATACTCTACTAAGTTATCGGGAAAAAAAGCTTTAAACTCTGAATAGAGCTGAGCAGCAAGGGTTTTGTTGTGACTCAGCACCAAAGTAGGACGCTGAGTTTGTTGAATAACATTGGCAACAGTAAATGTTTTACCCGAACCAGTAACACCTAAAAGGGTTTGGTATTGATCGCCACGATTGATACCCTCTACGAGCTCCTTTATGGCCGTAGGTTGATCACCGCTGGGGGTATAATTCGATTTAAGTTCAAAATGCATCGCTTCAAAGTTAATCATGCAACCGTTACGCTTTACATTTGTCCTGTTACAAACACATAACATTAGATGAAAACTAGAATACTACTATTCTTGGTGGCAATCGCTGCCACTTTTAGCGTGCGCGCTGCCGATTTAATTGTAGAGGAATTCGGAACATTCCCTACCTATCCTTCACTCAACTCTGCTCTTACTGCCGCAGCTAGCGGTGACCGTATTGTAGTTAAAAACCGTGCGGGTGATATTCCTTGGATTGAGAACCTTTCGATCAGCAAATCGATCACGTTTGTTAGTTACACCAACAATACACAGTGGATCATGCAAGGCACCATTACCATAGCGTCAGCTGATGGTCGTGAGATCAATTTTATTGGCATGAAAAACACTGCTGGTGGATTTGCGGTAGGCACTACTAGTGGCGCTAACCGTGGCACAAAAGTGAACATTATGGACTGCAATTTAATAGCAGGTAACATCGCCCTTGGAAACAATACCATTGAAACCAATGTGGTTTCATCCAAAATTGATAATGGCCAAGTTGTACTCAACAGCGGTAATGTGATTGGTAATTACATCAATTTCACTGGAAGCGGATCTACTTTATATTATCAGAATAACTTAAGCTTTGCTGGTGATACCTGCTTTATAGTGGGTAATAAAGTATTGAATAACTATACTTCAGGAGAGTCATTGCATGCTGGCAGCAGCGGTCAAGTGTTGCATATACGTAATAATTATATTACTTATGCATACGTTGGCTTAGCTCTTACTCAGGGTGTTAGTAATGGAATTCAAAATTTAATTTGGAACAATACCATCACCACTTCAAACTGTCAGTTTAGCACCTATGGGCTATACGTAGGAAATTTAACAACAGGTTCAGTATGGGAGGTCATGAATAACATAATCGACGAAACCATTAGCTGCACATCTTATGGCATATACCGCGAAACGGGATCCACGGGTGCTACGGTAAATGCCTATTACAATCACATTGATCCGTCCCACTCATTTGAGTTGAGTGGTACATTTACCTTCCAAGGGAATAATACGACTACAGCAGACATCGTGTTGGATTCTGAAGGTCAAATTACCTCTGGTGTATCTGCCATAAACGGCGCCAATCCAGCCCAACCTTTCTATGATCTTGATCTCACTGTTGGTGATGCTGGTTGCTACGGCGGCTCATACTCGTTGAATAATTTCTTCCCATTATTTACCGGTTCTTCCCGCGTTTACTTTGTGAAGTTCCCTTTCAACGTGCGTCAAGGTTCTACACTTAACTTCAAAGCTTACGGTTACGATCGTTAATAGTCCTATGAACAAGGCCAAACTATTACTCACTGCAATACTTATTTTGCTGCTTTCACCTTTGGTGATCGGGCAGAATAAAAGCGTTGCATTGGCCGAGTACTATTGGGACACTGATCCGGGAATAGGCAATGGCACCGCGCTTACATCGCAAGATGGTAATTTCGACGAAGCCATTGAAACGCTTACACAGAGCACTACTTCCCTGCCACTTACCCAAGGTTTACATCGGCTGTACGTTCGTATCAAAGACATCAATAACAACTGGAGTCCTTCATTTGGAACTGTGGTGGTGATTGATGCCTCCTCTACTACTTTACGCAACATCAAAATCACCGCAGGTGAATATTTTTGGGATACTGATCCCGGCGCAGGTAGTGGACTTCCACTTATCGCTTTTGATGGCAACTTTGATCAAGCAATCGAAACCGCCATGCGAAGTACAACTAGCATTCCTGCTGTGGGTGTACATAAAATTGGTGTTCGATTCCGCGATGCTGAATCTGCGTGGAGTAGCACTTTTTCCTACATCATACAAATAGATAGCTCAGTAACCGCACTTCGCAATATTAAAATCACAGCGGGCGAATATTTCTGGGATACCGATCCAGGTGTAGGTCTAGGCAATGCACTATTGGTAATCGACGGAACATTCGATGATGTGATTGAGAGCTTAACGGCTACAGCATCGATGGGACTTTCTACCGGCGTGCACGTTTTACATGTGCGCATGCGCGATGCTGAGTCGCAATGGAGTGCGCCCTTCCGTGTCATCATTTCCATCTTTGAATCAGTGGTGGCGCAACGATCTGTTTATGTTGCTGCTGGAGAATGCTGGTTTGACACCGATCCCGGCCCAGGACTCGGCACTCCAATTTTATCTCAAGATGGTTCCTTTGATGAAGTTATTGAAACAATGCTCGGCGGAAGTATCCCCTCACCTGTTCTTTCCGGAATGCACGTATTGTGGATTCGCGCTAAGGATCCACAAGGCGGATGGGGTCCAAAATTCGGCATTGTGGTCAACATGGACATTGACATTGGTACTTTTACTACGAGTATCTCAGGCGCTACCACCTTGTGCAGCGGAAGCAGTCAACTAGGAGTGGTTTATACCAATCCATCTGCTGCCGGTGCTACTTACTCATGGACTGTAAACGGTGGCGTAATCATTAGCGGTCAAGGCACTTCTTCTGTCACGGTAAACTGGAATACGGTAGGAACACATAGCATTTCACTCACTCAATGCATAGGTTCCAATTGTCAAACAGATACCGAAACAGTTCAAGTTGTTTCAGCCTCAAACGTTACACAGAACATCACTATTTGTCAAGGGGAAAGTTATTTCGCTGGTGGTGCCAACCAAACCACTAGCGGTACTTACACCGATTTGCAGACCAATGCGCAAGGTTGTCAATATACCCGCACAACGGTTCTAACGGTGTTATCCAACGTCACCTCCTCTCGCACAGTGAACATTTGCCAAGGCGAAACATTCTTTGTCGGTGGAGGAAATCAATCGCAGTCGGGGACTTACGTTGATGTGTTAACTACCACAAGCGGGATGTGACAGCACAGTTACGACAACATTGATTGTTCGACCTAATTACAACCAAAATGTTTTGGTCAATATTTGTCAAGGACAAAGCTATTTTGCCGGAGGCGCAAACCAAACACAAGCGGGCTTTTATACGGACGTATTTCAAAGTGCATTTGGCTGCGATTCTATTGTTGTGACGCAACTTGTGGTGAACACTTCCACGGTAACGAATAACTTCGTGACCATTTGTGAAGGGCAGAGCTATTTTGCCGGAGGCGCCAATCAAACTACCTCTGGTGCTTACACCGATATCATTGACAATGGTTCCGGTTGTGGTGAAACACTCATCACCCATTTAACGGTAACGCCTGTTCCTGATGACATTGAAGAAGATATTCAATTGTGCACAGGCGGCAGCTATTCGTTCTACAATCAAACGATAACCTCAGCAGGAACATATACCCAAACCTTAGGAACAACGTGTACTTATACGCACACGATACATGTTACCTTGACCAACGCCATTGTAACCAATACAACAGCGCATATCTGTGAAGGTGAAAGTATACTTCTCGCTGGAAGTTTGCAAACCACAGAGGGTGTTTATACCGATGTTTTTGAATCTTCGTTGGGTTGCGATAGTATCGTCACAACCACCCTCGTGGTGCATGCGACGCAATCGTCCCAGCAGAATATTCAAATTTGTCAAGGACAGAGTTATTATGCCGGTGGCGCGTTGCAAACATCCGCTGGTGTATATACTGACACCTATCAAAGCCTATATGGATGCGATAGCACGGTGGTAACTATTCTGTCGGTGCTTACGGCATTTAACACCAATACTACTGCTCACATTTGTGAAGGGGAAAGCATTCTACTCGGCGGATCGCAACAAACCACTGCTGGTGTCTATACCGATTTGTTTGAATCCATTGGCGGTTGCGATAGCATTGTAGTTACCACGTTGTTCGTTCATGAAATCACCAATGAAACAGTTTCAGCACAAATCTGTGAAGGAGAAAGTATTTTCTTGGGCGGTGCATTGCAAACTACAGCTGGTGCTTACACTGACGTGTATCAAAATCAATACGGTTGTGATAGCATTGTTGTAACACTTCTGAGTATTTCTGCAGCGCCGGCTACACCAAGCATTTTCCAAAATGGCAACCTCCTCACGTGCAGCGTTTCTGGTAGCTCCTATGTTTGGATGCTCAATGGCAATATCATTGCTAATGCGAGCACTCAAACAATTGATGCCAGTGATTACATTACTATTGCAGGTGAATTTCAGGTAGCCGTGGTAAATGGATGTACAAGTGAATTCTCTCCAATACTCGGTGTAATACTGAGTATAGCTGAAGTTCAAAACACATCGATCATTTTATACCCTAATCCATCGCGTGATTATATCACTATTTCTGGTAAAAACATTTCTACCAATAGCGATATTGTAAGCGTGATTGATCTCACAGGTCGTGAAGTAATTCGCCAGCATTACAATAACCAAGCGATTCAAATAGAAAGTCTCGCTGCGGGTATTTACCAATTGCGATTGTTGAATAAAGACAGCATGATATGGCAAGGCGCATTTGTTAAAGAATAAAATTTCTTTCCTTTAAAAAAGGCTATCTCGCTTTATCCGAGATAGCCTTTTTTTTTATGCCGTTTGATACTCCGAGATGAACTTATCTCATGAATTCATTTTATCATGTCCTCAATAGCAAGAGGACATTCTGTCCAAAATCCAAAGCGTTTGCATGAGCTTTCGATTCGAATTGACAAAAATGTTCTTTTTTTTTGAAAGAAATAACGAACACTTAAAAACCAGCTCAAAAGCCTGTAAACATTGAATAGTTAGACCACACACCCTCATTCCGTTTCATGATTTTCAACAGTATTCCATAATATGGACTTATTTCTATCGTCATTCTATTATATTTCGTACCTTGTACTAGGTACATGTTTTTAAACCCAACTGATTCGAACCTCTCCTTTTATGGTTAAAGACAATACGATTGTTAGTTCTGGCATTCATCTAGAGTCAAAAGATATCCTTGCCGACCAGGCTAACGTCCTTCACCGGATTATCATGAAGTTGATGCTGATTTATGCCTTCTCATATACCATCATCGATTTTTCAATGGGAGAGGTTACGCAAGGTTTATTTGATTGCGCTATGTTTCCCTGCCTCGCCTTGGTATGGTGGCTTGATAAAAAAGGCTATGACCTCTATGCTAAAATGTGGAACGTGATTTCGATCAACATTATCATCTATGCCGTATCTGCCTACGCAGGCTCTGAAATTTTCAACTATGTTTTTTACCTACCCATTATTGTGGGAACCTTGATCATTTTTCAAGGGGAATTCAAAGCCGTTGGTTATATCTTGTCCGTAGTCAGCATACTGTTTATGCTGTTAACCGTATTCAGTGACCTCTATATCGGGCACGATAAAATATGGACTGGTGACAGCCTCTTTATCGAACAAGTAACCAATTTGACAGGAGCTTGTATCGTGATCATTCTGGAAGTTGTTTTTATCATTAAGATCAATAGAGATATGCAGAAGCAATTGCTCGAACAGAGCGAAAAGTTGACTATCGCTAACGATCAATTAAAGACCACACTATACACCCGTGATAAGATGTTGTCGGTTTTGACTCATGATCTCAGATCACCTTTGATCACCATTAATGGTGGACTCGTGCTCATGCAGTCTGGAACGCTTCACCCTACGGCTCAAGAAAAAACGATGAAGCAAATGCTTTCGAAGAGTAAATCGGTGATTCAACTAATCGATCGCATTTTGATGTGGACTAGAACTCAAACCCAAACCATTTCCTATCAAGAAGAGATCATTACGATCCATGAAATAAAGGAAATGATCAAAACGATATGTGTTCTGTTAGAAAGCGAAAAACTCGTTCACTTCAAAACAGAAATTGATCTAGACGAAATGGCCTCATTGAGAGGGGACATCAACATGGTGGAATCCATCATGCGCAATTTGATTTCTAATGCTATTAAATATTCCAATCCAGATGGAGAAATCATCATTAGTATTACTGATCAGAAAAACTTCTTCTCCTTTAGTGTGCAAGACTTTGGAGTGGGAGTTAATACAAATGATTTGAAAAGACTTCAAGCCGGTATTTCCTTTTCGAATAAAGGGACAGAACGCGAAAACGGCCATGGCTTGGGATTGCAAATTGCCGCCGATTTCCTTAAAAAACACGGTTCTACTTTGGAAATTCAATCGATCGAAGGAAAAGGAAGTAGATTCTATTTCAAACTTCGCAAGAACTCATTCGAATAAAAAAAAAGTCCCGATATCATCGGGACTTTTTTTTTATTGGATCATTGCTTTAATGATTTGCACATTCGTTGGCGTTTTGACCTTAAGCATGTATAGACCAGCAGGTAGATGATCCAACCTCAATGTCACCTGTGTTGACTTTGGAGTTAATTGATCTAACCATTTTCCCTGAATATCAACGATGGATACAGACTCCATCACTTCATTTGATTGCAGGTAAATGATACCGTTACTTGGATTAGGCCATGCCGAAAGGAAAAACGCTGTCGTTTCCTCTATACCGATCAAGGTGAAATTGAGCACTGCTGAAGTAGCACTGCACCCATTTTGAGTAATTTCCACTGCATAGAAACCACTTTGAGTAGCGCTGTAGAATTGAGCAGTTGCACCTGGAATAGGTGAACCATTCAAATACCATTGATAACCGAAACCTGCTTGGTCGCAGGCCAGTGTATTTTGATTGGTCGAAATGGTTGGTGTAGTAACACTGATAAAACTGATCGGAATCGATTCTATCACCGAGCAGTCCCCATTGAATACTTGAACAGAATAATTACCCCCGGTAGTTACTTCAATCGAGTTGGCATGAATACCGTTACTCCATACATAGTCATCATAACCAGCTGTGGCTTCTAATAACACAACATCACCAGCACAAGGTCCGCCCGTGCTTGTAATTTGAACCACTGGAAGAGTTGAAAACACTACCTCGGTGGAAGCCTGCACTGGACAACCTTGGTTGATGGCGCTTACTCCGATATTGCTACTATTAGAGACAGTAATAGAAGATGCCTGCGAGCCTGTGCTCCACAAAATACCAGGTGTATTTGCGGGAACTGAAAGCGTCACCAATTCACCTTCACAGGCATTTCCTACCTGCGTAATGACTGGTGCAACAGGATTCACAAAAGTCACCGGCACCACTTCAGCGAGCGAGCATTCACCACTTACCAATGTAACAGCATAATTACCAGCACTCGTTACCGCATAGGATGAAGCAGTGCTTCCATCGGGCCAGGTGTATGAATCATAGTCGTTCGTGATAGTAATTAACTGCTCACCACCTGGGCATGCATTACCTGAAACCACAACGGTAGGCTGCGGAACCACGGTGAATTGTGCATCAATGGTGGCCTGCGCTGAACAGCCATTATCATTCACTGTAAGTGTGTATGTACCAGGGGTACTCACTTGTATCGAAGTTCCCTGCCCTCCACCACTCCATGTATAAGTATCATAAACAGCGGAGTTCACGCTCAAGGTAATATAACCATCGGTACAAGCATTACCACTGGCCACTATACTTGGAACAGGAATCTGACAAATCGTAATCACTTCGCAAGAAACAGCGCTCCAATAGCCCGCACCGTTTAAAACACGAATGCAAACCGTGTGATTGCCGTTAGAGAGGTTGGAAGGAATATCCAATTCAAAATCACCATCAACAAAATTTGATTGAGGAATGATCAACGGAATTGCATTTCCCTCGCCAGGATCCGTATCAAAATAATATTCCGCCACCACCAAATAGCTATTGGGAACTGGATTGGTAACGGTAAAGTTAGCTTGATCATAAAAAGACCACAAACCATTGGCGTCTTTTACTCGGATATACAGCGTATGCACACCATTTGCAAGGCCGTCAAGAGATAACTCCAAATCAGCACTTCCAGTAAAAGCGGTGAGCGCAAT
>JBDKGH010000019.1:0-4480 GCA_039798265.1 Bacteroidota bacterium
GGGTCAGCCATAATTTCGGTGATGATTAATTCGCCTACCTCAGGTGCAAAACCTTGTGTTATGGTTAAGGTCGTTTCTACCAAAGCATTTCCAGAGCAATCAGTCACTCCGCTTAGGGTGAACAGGTAAGTGTTGCCAATGGTAATGGCTTCTTGCGTAGTGATAATCAGTTGATCATTATTTCCATTCCACGAAGAAGAAAGTACTGTAAGCGAGGGTGAAATAGAAAGTGAAAGATCATCAATACTGGTAGCGGCCATTGTTTCTGAGAATGTGATCACGATTTGTTGTGCTGATGCTACTTCGTAGAAGGTGATAACGGGCGCTTCTAGGTCGGGTGAGTTGCTGAATACGGAGTTGACAAGTGCTGGAGTTCCGCCTGAGGAAGAAATCGATTCGGCCCAATTGGCAGCACTTTGACACGCTAATTCGGGATTGATTAATTCGAGTGTCCAGCCACCTTCGGCCTTTGATGAGGTGGCGAACCAATCGCTACTATACACTAAAATATCGATGATGTCGCCAGTGTTGCTAATGAGTGTTAGGCTATCTCCGCTGTTAGTTAAGGCAGAAAAGGAAGGAACAACAATCGCGTTGGTGAATAGCGTTCCATTTAAATCATCGCAGATGATGGCGTATTGGTTCGGTGCAAGAGCAAATGAAGGTAAAGTCATGGAAGTGGTGGTGTTCACCAATTGCCATCCGTTTAAATCAAATGTTTCAGAAGAGCGGTTGAATATTTCAACGAATTCGGCATTGGGAAGGGTCACCTGTGGCGTAGGATCTGCCAATACTTCGGTGAAAATAACATCGCGAGCAAAAGCTGTTGCGGGTACGAAATAGAGAAAATTGGTAGAAGCTGAAGTAAGCGAATTTCCCGTGAGATCGCTGATGTTGTTTACTGTGAGGGTGAGATTCACATTTTGAGGAAGAGCCGAGGAGAAAGTGAGGTGTACCAAAGCAGCATTGGTACCATCAATAACAGCAGAAGAGGGAATGCCTATGCCATTATTCACGGAATAGTTGGCTACGGTTTGTGCACTCGTGGAGTTGAGTGCTTCCGAGAACAGCACATTAACGGAGGTAGCAGAAGTTGCTGTGGCTGATAGCAGAGAAGGAGCTTCTGTGTCGACGATGATGTCGCCGAAATAAATATCGTCGTAGAAAAATTTGTTGGCGTTGGAGGCAGTGTAGGTACAGATCATTCCGATGGCAGAGGAAGTGGTGAAGCTGTTATCGGTTACCGTAAACTGTTGGGTAAAATTGGAGCCTCCTGTAGCATCAGCCCAACACGTGAAAAGGCCTGAGGCATCGCGCGTGATTTTAATGCGAACATTGAACGAAGAAGCGATGAGCCCTGCGCTTCCTGAGGCCAATTCGGTAATTGTGCCAGAGCCATTGTCCTTGCAAAATTTGATTGCGTCAGCAGAACCTGCTTCACCAAACTTGAGGAAATAACCCGATATACCTGCACTTCCGGAGGTGGTGTATGCCCATGACCCGTCGGCAGAAGCGGATAGATAAAAGCGTGATTGGTTATTATCGCTGCCAGCGAAGGTTTGCTTGATGTAAAGGTTCCATTCTTTGTTATCGAGGCTGGTGGAGGCGAAAGCAGTGTTGAGATAAGATTGGGCAGCAACAGCGTCGTTGAGTTGCAGCTCATTGAGGGCATTAACGATGAAAGGAGAACTACCCGTCCAGGTTGGGTTGGAAGTGTAATTGCCATCGTCGAAATTATCCGATACCTGCCCAAAGGAAGATGCAGCGCAAAGGACAGCAATCAAGCAGCCGAAAATAGGATGGAGAATAATTGTTCTTTTCAAGGTCTATAAGGTATAGAGATGCGAAAAGTAATACTTTTGAGGCGTTTCTGGAAGGAATGCTATTCCTAAGTTTCCGTTAAATAAAGGTATATGAAAGTAGCAGTAGTGGGTGCCACAGGCTTAGTGGGCACAAAAATGTTGGAAGTATTGGCAGAGCGCCATTTTCCTGTAACACAGTTGATACCTGTGGCCTCTGAAAAGTCGGCAGGTAAAAAGATAACATTCAATGGACAAGAATGGTTGGTAGTAACTCCCGCAGAGGCAGTAACGATGCGACCAGATATCGCTTTGTTTTCAGCAGGAGGCAGCACGAGCTTGGAATGGGCGCCGAAATTTGCTGAAGTGGGAACTACAGTAATTGATAACAGCAGCGCATGGCGCATGGATCCTGACAAAAAATTAATTGTTCCGGAAGTGAATGGATCGGCACTGACAAAGGCCGATAAAATCATTGCCAATCCTAATTGTTCTACTATTCAAATGGTGATGGTATTAAAACCTTTGCATGATAAATATACCATCAAACGAGTAGTAGTGAGTACATATCAAAGTGTTACGGGTACAGGAGTAAAAGCAGTAGATCAGTTGCATAACGAGCGCAAAGGAGTGGAAGGAGAAAAGGCATATCCGTACACGATAGATATGAATTTGATACCTCATATTGATGTGTTTCTAGAGAATGGTTACACCAAAGAGGAGATGAAGATGGTGCATGAAACGAAGAAGATCATGGGCGACGATACCATACTCGTATCACCTACGGCAGTGCGTGTTCCCGTTATGGGCGGGCACAGTGAGTCGGTAAACATAGAGTTTGAGAATGCTCCAGATCTGTTAGAAGTAAAACAGCTTTTAGCCGATTTTCCGGGCATCACTGTGGTAGATGATCCGTCGAAGTTGGAGTATCCGATGCCATTGATTCACGCGCACAATTCAGATGCCGTTTTTGTAGGACGTATCCGCAAGGATGAGACGCGGGCGAATGCGATTAACTTATGGATTGTGAGTGATAATTTGCGCAAGGGGGCGGCGACGAATGCGGTGCAAATTGCAGAATTAGTTCAGACCTTATAGGTCTAACACCTTATAGGTCTTAAGACCTATAAGGTCTTTACCTAAATTTTTTTTGTAATTCCAAGTGTTTTATCGACTAGTTATGCGCATAACTGCATAACTAGTCGAAGCCACTATATTTTTCTTGATTATTTCACCTCACCACCCGGACGAATTTCTTCCTTTTCGGGTGATACAATTGATAAGACTCCCTGCGCGTTTTCGGCCATAAGGATCATTCCTTGGCTTTGAACGCCTTTGATATCGCGAGGTGCAAGATTCGCCAATAAAAGTACTTTCTTGCCTAATACTTCCTCAGGAGAATAATGTTCGGCAATTCCACTTACTACAGTGCGTTGATCGAGACCCGTGTCAACGGTAAGTTTGAGTAATTTTTTAGTCTTGGCAATTTTTTCCGCAGCAATAATGTGCGCTACTCGAATATCCATTTTCTGAAATGTATCGAAATCGATGTTTTCTTTAAATGGATTCAAGTTGGTGGTACTATTGGCCGATTCAGCTTTAGCTGCTTCTAGCTTTGCTACTTGAGCCGCCACCATTTCATCCGTGATTTTTTCAAAAAGAATTGGACATTTTCCTATTTGATGTCCCGCCGAAAGAAGTGGGGCTTCTTCTAGTTTGTTCCAAGCACCTCGTTGAATGTTTAATCCCTGACGAATTTTTTCGGTAGTATGAGGAAGGAATGGCTCCAGTGCCACGGTTAAATCAGCAACAAATTGCAAGCAGCCATGCATGATAGCTGCGGTGCGTGCTGGATCGGTTTTTTGGAGTTTCCAAGGCTCTGTTTCTGTGAGGTATTTATTGCCCACGCGTGCAATGTTCATCGCTTCAGTGAGGGCTTCGCGGAAGCGGTATTGCTCGATTTTTTGCCCTACCAAACGGAATGATTCGCGCGCGGTGGCGGCCAATTGGATGTCCAATTCGCCCAACTGTGTTTCGTCAAGCGCTGGTACTATTCCATTATAATATTTATCGGTTAACACGAAAACACGATTAACGAAATTGCCGAGTATATCGGCTAATTCATTATTCACTCTGTCCTTGAAATCGGACCAAGTAAATTCGCTGTCTTTTTGCTCAGGCATAATGCTGCATAATACATAGCGCATTTCATCTTGGCGGTTAGGAAAGTCTTGCAAGTATTCGTGCAACCAAACAGCCCAGTTTCGAGAGGTAGAGATTTTGTCGCCTTCGAGATTCATAAACTCATTGGCAGGAACATTTTGAGGAAGATTAAATCCGCCATGCGCCTTGAGAATAATCGGGAATATGATGCAATGGAAGACAATGTTGTCTTTACCAATAAAATGCACCAATTGAGTATCTTCTTTTTTCCAATAATCTTCCCAGTTTTTACCGTTTTTATCTGCCCACACTTTTGTGTTGGTGATATAGCCGATAGGTGCATCAAGCCATACGTAAAGCACTTTTCCATCTGCATTTTCTGCCGGAACGGGCACGCCCCAATCTAAGTCGCGAGTCATGGCTCTACTGTGCAACCCTCCGTCTATCCAACTCATACATTGGCCGAGCACGTGGGCTTTCCATTCTTTGGGATCGTGGTGTTTTTTGCCATCAAGCTC
>JBDKGH010000020.1:0-38176 GCA_039798265.1 Bacteroidota bacterium
AGAACCATTGTCAAAGTAAAATTTGGTGTATTTTTCATCCTGAGCGCTTACTTCTATTTTTGCCGATAACATCAGTGCTAGAAGCAGGACAAAGGTGCGTCCCATTTTTTCACGTGACACAAAAGCGAGCAACTGTTTTTTTGAAGTTATCCAATCAAGCATATATAATTTCTTTAAAAGAAAAAGTAGAAGTAGATAGTAAGAGGTGTTAACTCTGTGTAAAACTTGTGTAAGGTAAATTTGATCTGTTAGGTAATACACATTTGACCCAGGTTTGTGAACAGGTTTTTCCCAGAAGAAACTTTTGGATGTGAGAGTGTTATGTGGTTTGTTAACAAACACAGGATAATGGGTGGTTGTAAAAGTAAGTTTTATTTTGGATTGGTGGAAATGTGGATGCGGCCGTGTGAAAGACCTTCACTTTTTTTAATAGCAAAGTAGGGATTGTTCATTTCTTTTACTAAGCAGACAAAAGGGTATTCGTGTCAAGTTTTTTTCTCAGAAAGTTCTGCACGGTTATCAACGAAAATTACTGTTTTATCGTGTATAACCCTAAAAAGGGTTGATATAAAATGCTTTAAAAGCATAAGTGGGTTAAAATTGATGAGTGTGGCTGTTATACCTTTGAAGCCATAATCAAACCCAAAACCTATGAAAATCCATATTGGTTGTGATCATGCTGGCTTCACATTAAAAGAATTGGTAAAAGTTTCCTTGAGTAGTCAAGGACATGAAGTGGTAGATCATGGCACCTTCTCAGAAGAAAGTACAGATTATCCGGAATATGCTCATGCTACAGCAGGCGCAGTAGAAGAAGAGAATGGAATAGGTATTCTTATTTGTGGTTCGGCTAATGGAGTGTGTATGACAGCTAATAAGCATCAAGGTGTTAGAGCTGCTTTATGTTGGAATGATGAGGTAGCAAAGTTGGCTAGAGAGCACAATAACGCGAATATCATTTGTTTGCCTGCGCGCTTTATAAGTGTGGAGGAAGCTCATCAAATGGTTCATACCTTTATACATACTCCCTTTGAAGGAGGTAGACATGAACGCCGTGTATCTAAAATTGCTTGTGCCTAAAATTATGCGAACTACATATTTTTCTTTTCTAGCGGTTGTTTGCGTGTTTTTTCACGTGGATCATTTATCCGCACAAAATAAAGATCTTACAGCAGTTAAATATGCAAATACTATTACTGTAGAAGAACTGAAAGAACACTTGTATATTATCGCTTCCGATGCTTACGAAGGAAGGGAAACAGGTATGCCTGGTCAAAAAAAGGCAGCGGCATATTTGGCGGATTATTATAAAAGTTTAGGTGTTTTACCTTGCGTTGAAGGTTCTTATTTTCAGCAATATCCACTTAAAAAAGAAGTGGTTAAGAAGGCGGAGATAACTGCTAATGGTCAATTGTTTCAATTTGCGAAAGATTTCTTTTTCTTCAATTCTAATGCTATTCAAGAGAATTTGTCTTTGAATAATATTGTCTTTGCGGGATATGGTATCGATGATCCAGCCTATTCAGATTACAAGGAGCTCGATGTAAAAGATAAAGTGGTGATTTGTTTTTTAGGTGAACCTCAAGATAAAAATGGGGTGAGTTTGATTTCGAAATCAGGAGATCTTACGGATTGGTCGCTTGATCCAGGTATGAAAATGTTGACGGCTCAGAGTAAAGGAGCAAAAGGAGTATTGTTTATTCATCAAGAGTATGATCAGTTTATACCACGCGTGAGGTTTTGGTTAGATAATCCTGGATTGGAATTGGATTATCCAGTAAAAGAAAATGCGGAAGAGAATATACCATTTTTCTTTGTGAAAAAAGATCTTGCCGTTGCTCTATTACAAGAGGCGGGTTATAAAAAGAACTTGGATAAGATCTTACAAAAGATCAATAAGAAAGGAAAAACGGTAAGTTTTTCGGGTTCAACGAAGGCCGTTATTCACGTGGAACGCACGTCGGAGAAGGTGACTGCGGAGAATGTACTTTGTTTTATCGAAGGAAGTGATCCTGTTTTAAAGAATGAAATTGTGGTCGTTTCGGCACACTATGATCATGTGGGTATCATTAAAGGAGAGATTCATAATGGTGCGGATGATGATGGTTCTGGAACCGTGGCGGCTATGGAAATTGCTGAAGCTTTTATCGAAGCTAAAAAACAAGGATATGGACCAAAACGCAGTGTGTTGGTTTTGCATGTAAGTGGCGAAGAAAAGGGCTTATTGGGTAGTGAGTGGTATTCTGAATTTCCCATTTTTCCATTGGAGAATACGGTGTGTGATTTGAATATTGACATGATTGGTAGAAAGGATGAAGCGCATGCTGCTGATTCTAATTACATCTATATCATAGGATCAGATCGGTTAAGCACCGATTTGCACGTTATATCTGAAGAATCAAATGCACTCTATACGAACTTGGCTTTGGATTATACATTCAACTCGCCGAACGATCCGAATCGTTTTTATTACCGATCAGACCACTACCACTTTGCTAAGCATAACATTCCTGTGATTTTTTACTTCAGTGGTGTTCATGAGGATTACCATAAACCGGGCGACGACCCTGAGAAAATCATGTATGAAAAAATGTCTAAAGTGGCTCATTTAGTGTTTTATACGGCCTGGGATGTGGCCAATAGACCGGCTAGGTTGGTGGTTGATAAAACCAACGATTTTCCGAGTGAGCGATAACGACTGAAAACGTCTTTTTTCATGTGGAACCCCTTTCTATTGAAAGGTGATAAAGATTACTCTGTGAAAGGCCGAGCATGATTACCTTTGCCAAAATTTTAAATTCATGACTACCACCACTTTGTTGGATAGAAAAGTATTGGAAGATCTAGGTCTTCAAATGGAAAATGCAGGAACGAGCACTGGAAAGAATTTTTTCGGTTCTGGTGAAAAGATTGCCTCTTATTCTCCAGTAGATGGCGAGCTTATCGGATATGTAAGTACCACTACACGTGAAGATTATGATAAAGTAATAGCCGTAGCTCAAGAAGCTTATCGCACTTGGCGTACCATGCCAGCACCAAAACGCGGCGAAATTGTACGTCAATACGGAGAAAAACTTCGTCAATACAAATCATCGTTAGGCCAACTAGTGAGCTACGAGATGGGTAAATCACTTCAAGAAGGTTTGGGCGAAGTGCAGGAGATGATTGATATCTGTGATTTTGCTGTTGGTTTGAGCCGTCAGTTGTATGGTTTGAGCATGCACAGCGAACGCCCATCACACCGTATGTATGAGCAATGGCATCCACTCGGAATCGTTGGTATCATTAGCGCGTTCAATTTTCCTGTAGCCGTGTGGAGCTGGAACTCTGCCCTGGCTTGGATTTGTGGTGACGTATGTGTTTGGAAAGCTTCAGAGAAAACACCTTTGTGTTCTATCGCGTGTCAAAATATTTGGAATGAAGTAGCCGCTGAGAATAATCTTCCAGAAGGTATTTCGTGCTTAATTCAGGGTGACTACCGTGTGGGTGAAATGATGACGAAAGATACACGCGTGCCTTTGATTTCCGCCACAGGAAGTTCGCGCATGGGTCGCATTGTAGGCGCAACAGTTGCTGAGCGTTTCGGAAAAAGCTTGTTGGAGCTTGGTGGTAATAATGCCATTATCGTTTCTCCAAATGCCGATTTGAAAATGACCATTATTGGTTCGGTATTCGGTGCTGTGGGTACTGCTGGACAGCGTTGTACATCAACTCGTCGCCTCATTATTCATGAGTCTATTTATAATGAAGTAGCTGGAAAATTAAAAGATGCTTACGGACAATTACGAATTGGAAATCCATTGGATCAAAACAATCACGTAGGTCCACTGATCGATAAAATGGCTGTGGATGCTTATTTGTCTGCTATCGAACAAGCAAAACAACAAGGCGCATCAGTTCTAGTGGAAGGTGGGGTGCTATCTGGCGAAGGATACGAAAGCGGCTGTTATGTGCGTCCTTGTATCATAGAGGTGAAGGATAGCTCATTGCCAATCGTACAGCATGAAACATTTGCTCCGATTCTTTATATCATGAAGTATAAAGAACTGGAAGAAGCAATTGATATGCAGAATGGCGTGGTACAGGGATTGTCTAGCGCGATAATGACAACAAATCTGCGCGAAGCTGAGCGTTTCTTGAGTGTTGAGGGTTCCGATTGCGGAATAGCAAACGTGAACATCGGAACAAGCGGTGCTGAAATTGGTGGCGCTTTCGGTGGAGAGAAAGAAACGGGCGGTGGTCGTGAATCGGGTTCTGATGCTTGGAAAAACTACATGCGTCGTCAAACCAATACGATTAACTACTCTACCTCTTTGCCTTTGGCTCAAGGGATTAAGTTCGACTTGTAATAAAAACAATACGTGTTTAAAAAGGCCTCAGATCAAAAGTCTGAGGCCTTTTTTATGTTAGCTATACCATAATTAGAAGAATATGTGTGCGCTGACAGCCACTTCGCGTGTATCTTGCCTTGCTGTTTTGAACCTTAACTAATTGATTCTTGTGCTTCGATATTGGATCTTTGTAAGTCTATTGTTTGCTCTTTTTTCATGTGGAACTTCTTCTGAAAAAAGCGGCGAACAGAGCCATTCCTTAAAAACAGGGCTCTGGATGTTTTCATTTGACATAAGTGATAGCTCACAACAAGTTCAAATTCCCATCCGACTTATTGCTGACGAAAAGGGAAATCTACAATTCATTAATGCAGGAGAAAAAATTGCGCTTACCGATGTCAAATGGGAGGCGGATTCTTTTCATTTTAAGTTCCCGTTGTTTCAAACTTTTTTAAGTGGAACATGGCTGAACGACAGTACCATTTCAGGACAAATACTAGATCCTACACGCTCCGAAGATTATAAAATTCCTTTTGTTGCCCGATACTCTGGAGCATGGAAGGAAGATACTTGCTCGCTTGTTTCAAAAAAATACGCGTGTGTTTTTTCACCCAATAGCGAGGCCGATCGTTACAAAGCGGTAGCTGTTCTAAATGAGTGTGGAAAAAAGGTGACCGGCACTTTTATGACCGAAACGGGCGACTATCGATTTTTGGAAGGTGAGCGTAATGGTAATCAGCTATGGCTGTCCTGTTTGGATGGTGCGCACTTGTTTTACTTTACCGCAATCTATAAAGACGATAGTTTAGTGGATGGTATTTTTTACAGCGGAAAACACTGGAGTGAGCCATTTACAGGCAATAAGGATCAAAATGCAAAATTGGCAAACCCTGATTCGCTCACTGTTATTTCCAACGGTGATCCAAAGGGATTTGAGTTTACAGTTATTTCTAGTCAGCAGGATTCAACCCATTTTGCAGAAGAGAAGTGGAAAGATAAAGTATCGATTATTCAATTGTTCGGCTCTTGGTGTCCGAACTGTACGGATGAAAGTCGATTCTTTAAAGAGCTATTTGAAAAGTACAACTCCAAAGGCTTGCAAGTAATACCCGTAGCATTTGAACGGGGTGAAGATTTTGAGAAAAACAAGAAGATTGTTGACCAGCAGTTCAAAGAAATGGGTATTCCATATGCCCCTTATTTCGGTATTGGTGATGGCAGCGGAAAAGCGCGCGCTAGCGCCACTTTCCCAATGCTCAATCACGTGATGTCTTTTCCAACAGCTATTATTATTGATAAAAAGGGCGAGGTAAGAAAAATTCATACGGGCTTCTACGGTCCTAGTACGGGTGACTATTACACGCAGTACACCACAGAAATGTATGCCTTTATCAATCAGTTGCTAGCAGAATAATTATATCTCTACAGGGCTTAACATTTTATCCAATTCCTTCAGGGAAAAAGGAATGAAGCGATCAACGGCGATCGTTTTTTCATCAGTTGTGATCGCCTTTTGTGAGCACATAGTTGGCGAACCATTCACACATTTTACGGCGAATATTCTTACTGATTTATTGAGCGGCACATTGTGAAATGTAATAACGTTTCCATCGGATACACCCTTCAGTACGCTATTTATATCATCGAAAATGAGGCTCATGTTGCACGAGTCCACATCAGATGTTTTTACCTGAAAGTCAACGAGGGTTTCTCCACTATTGGTAAATCGATCGCAATTAATCCAGCCAAGTTTTGATGTGTTAAACGTGTAGTAGTTGAGGTCCGACACATTAACACTGGTGAGCACACCGTCTTCTGCCCATTTGTTTTTCCGACGATAAATTTCTACGAATGCCTGTGAAGACTGAATTAATCCGCGAGAAAATTCAAGCTTGATATCGTGGTCATAGTCATACTTGGGCATCAAAAGATCGATCTGTAAATCGGGAAGATTTTGAACAAAAGAGAGCAATACTTCATCCCAATCCGTATAGGATGTTTTAGAAATATAACTTTGTATCACCTCTCCTTGATCGTTCACTTTAAAGGTGATTTCACAGGTAAGATTTCTTGATTTAAAGTCTTTGATCATTTCTAAACTGGGGTTGAAATTGGCCACGTAATAGTCATTGAAATATTGGCCATCTTTTAGTCTCCAGCGGAAATGATCGTCTTTAGTTATAATGCCCAAATGCTTGCGCATGTAGGAGTGACGAATTTCAATAAAGTCTCCTTCCTTGAAAACCTCCTTGGCAGCTGAGTCGGCAATATTCATTTTAGAGGACAGTAGTTCAACGGGTTTATTTTCATCAGGAATGAGTGTCCAATCCATAATACCTTGTGGTGTGCGCTCGCCCGTAAATAAAACGAAATCATTTTGTTTTTGGCGGGGAAACTGGAGCATATAGTTTTTGCCTGGGCGAATAGTTAAGGGCTTTCCGTTTTCGTAGGCCACTATGTTGATCATACCCGCGGTTTCAATAATCTTGTCTTGGCTTGTGGTAGAGAGCTGTGCGCCTAAAATGTTTTTCAAATCATAACACTCTAATAATTCAATGGTGATGGCGCCAGTGACTACAGAACCATCAGCGCGCATAAAGGTGGAATCGGTGAAAGAACAAATGGTTCCATTTTTTCCTTGAATCACGGCCTCTCTCGAGCCATTGATGACGAAACTTTGTTTTTTATCGAGCATAGAAGAGAACGCGGCGTTCAGCGAATTGTTCTCTGACGGGGTGTTTAAAATGGCTGTTTCAAGAGCGGCGGATGGAGCGTCGGTAGAAGGCACCGTGGAGCTATTTTGAGCCGTGTTTACGCTATTATTGAACTCAGCGAAGTAAAGAGTGGCGCCGGCAACTATAAGTCCGGCAATAAGTCCCATTTTTGGTTTCATGACGATAGGGTTTTTGGTTAAAAAATGGGGAGGGGGCTGTATGGTGAACGATGGTCGTTTTGTTTTTATTGTGATATGAGCATTGCTTTGTTGGTGCTTTACAGTCCTTTAGTGCGCAATGAAGGGTAGTTCGTTGATATTTACATACGCTAAACCCACATGAAACTATTCTTTCAGCACTTGTTGTGGTTAGCCTTATTGGCTAGCTATAGTTGCGGTGATAACCGTGATACAAATAGTAGCGCAGAAGAATTGCTCGAAGCGGAAGGGGAAGGAGATTTTAGAGGGGTCAATATTGGCGACAAAAAAGAAGATGTCATTCGTCAAGAAGGAAGGGATGCCGAGGTTTATCGGATGCCTGACGAACTGATTTATCGCATGCCGTTGGGTGCCGAAAAATTGATTTGGTATGAAATCTCGTATAATTTTAATGAAGAAGGCCTGTACGACATAAGCCTAGAGGTGTTGGCCAATTCTGCAGATATGCGCAGCTCTCTTTCCAGCGAAATTGTGGCTTACTATGTAGAGAAATATGGCCGACCAAAAGGCAATAAAAGCTGGCACGTGATGTCTCAATCTGGAAGAATTGTGGACATTACCGTTACCGATACGTTGATTATTAAAAAGAAACCCGCTATTCGGGTAAAGTATTATGAATCGTCCAATTGAAGAGGCATTAATTGAGGTTGAAAATTTTCGGCTTTCTTTTCGTCGGGGAAAGGAAAGTGTCGAGGCGATTAAGGGTATTAGCTTCTCTGTTCATCCAGGTAAAACGGTAGCCGTTGTTGGAGAGTCGGGAAGTGGAAAATCAGTTACTGCTATGAGCTTATTACGGCTCATTCCGGATAAAGCTATTGCTGCTACATCGGGCGTTTTTCATTTTCAAAAAGGGTTGTTCGATCAAGCCCAAGATCTTGCCCCTCATTCGGAGGAGTTGAAGAAACTGCGTGGTCAACGGGTGGGGGTTATTTTTCAAGAGCCAATGACCTCTTTAAATCCCGTGATGACGTGTGGCGAACAAGTGGCGGAAGTGCTCACTTGGCATAAGAAGTGGTCTGCAGAGCGAGCGAGGCTGCAAGTGATTAAACTATTTGAAGAAGTAAAACTTCCTGAGCCCTATCGGCTTTTTGATAAATATCCCCATGAAATATCTGGAGGTCAGCGCCAGCGCGTGATGATTGCCATGGCCATTGCTTGCGAGCCCCAATTACTAATAGCTGATGAGCCCACTACAGCGCTCGACGTAACAGTGCAAGCAACGGTGTTGGAGCTGCTAAAACAACTTCAATTGAAGTACCAGATGGGTATGATTTTTATTACACACGACTTAGGTGTAGTGGCTGATATTGCTGATCAGGTGGTGGTGATGAAAAACGGAGAAGTGGTGGAAAAAGGTCCCGCCAAAATGGTTTTAAACTCTCCAGAACACGCATACACCAAAGGCTTATTATCCTGCCGACCCACAACCCATAAGCGAAACCTTGCTCTTCTAACCGTAGATGACGTGATGAACGATCGATCAGAAAAGCCTCGCCGCTTGGTGGAGATCGATGAATCACGTGAGTTGGTGAAGGTGTCTGATGTATCAAAAATTTATGTGAGTGAAAAGGGTTGGTTAAAAAAGGAACGACGCGAGTTTGCCGCAGCAAGCGATCTTTCTTTTTCTATCTACCAAGGAGAAACACTTGGCCTTGTGGGTGAAAGCGGGTGTGGAAAAACAACACTTAGCAGAATGATGCTGGGCTTAATTCCGATCACATCAGGTTCTATTGAAGTGATGGGAAAAAAAATAGAAAGTGCGACACCGGCAGATTGGAAGGAGTTGCGAAAGGAAATGCAGATTGTTTTTCAAGACCCATATTCTTCTTTAAATCCAAGATTGACTATTGGCGAGGCTATACTTGAGCCGATGCGGGTATATGGCCTGCACTCCAATGAAGAGGGCAGAAGAAAGTACATGAAGGACTTACTCAGCAGAGTAGGAATGAACCCGGATTTTCACGCTAGATATCCGCATGAATTTAGTGGAGGACAGCGTCAACGGGTAGTGATTGCCCGCGCGCTTTCCGTGAATCCTTCCTTTGTAATATGTGATGAAGCAGTGGCGGCATTAGACGTATCTGTTCAGGCCCAGGTGCTCAATCTACTCAACGACTTGAAGGCCGACTTTGGGCTTACCTATTTATTCATTTCTCATGATTTGAACGTAGTGTACTACATGAGTGATCGAATTATGGTGATGAATAAAGGAAAAATTGAGGAGTTGGGTAGTGCAGATCAAGTCTTTTTCAAACCACAGTCAGACTACACCAAAACGCTCCTTTCAGCCATCCCTGGTAAAGTTCGTTGAGATAGATATCACAGCACTAAATGGTGTTATCTTCGCCGCATGCAGGATAAAGTTCAACAACTAAATGATAAGAAGGCTGAAGCTCAGTTGGGTGGTGGCCAGAAGCGCATCGACGCACAGCATAAAAAAGGAAAATTGACCGCTCGAGAGCGTGTTCACTTTTTGCTGGACGAAGGCAGTTTTGAAGAAATTGGAATGCTGGTTACTCACCGTAGTTCCAACTTTGGATTAGACAAAGAAAAGTACCTCGGAGATGGCGTAGTGACAGGCTATGGAACAGTAAATGGCCGTTTGGTCTATGTGTTTTCACAAGACTTTACTGTTATGGGTGGTTCACTAGCCGAGGCTCACGCGGAGAAGATCTGTAAAATTATGGATCTTGCCATGAAGAA
Source organism: Bacteroidota bacterium (assembly GCA_039798265.1). Lineage (GTDB taxonomy): Bacteria > Bacteroidota > Bacteroidia > Flavobacteriales_D > Sanyastnellaceae > JBDKGH01. Next base: position 9,967 of record JBDKGH010000020.1, read on the forward strand.
TGGAGCTCCAGTAATCGGGTTGAATGATAGTGGTGGTGCTCGTATTCAAGAAGGGGTTGTTTCCCTTGGCGGATATGCCGATATTTTTTACCGAAATGTACAAGCAAGTGGCGTGGTTCCACAGATCTCTGCTATTATGGGCCCTTGTGCGGGAGGTGCGGTGTACAGTCCTGCCCTTACTGATTTCGTGATGATGGTGGAAAACACCAGTTACATGTTTGTCACGGGTCCTAACGTGGTGAAAACGGTAACACACGAAGAAGTAACTAGCGAGGAATTGGGTGGTGCTTCTACTCATAGCACGAAGAGCGGTGTTACTCATTTTACAGCAGAAAATGATATTGCGTGTTTGAAATTGATTCGCGATTTGTTGGCTTACATTCCACAAAATTGTGAAGAGCAAGCACCGAAAAAAGGGTATCAATCGGCGCAAGAAAAGCGTCCGAAATTGGATACGATTATCCCAGCCAATCCTAACCAACCTTACGATATGCACGATGTGATTTCGGAGGTGATCGATGAAAATTCATGGTTAGAAGTACATAAAGATTATGCTGAAAACATCATCGTAGGTTTCGCTCGAATAGCGGGCCGAAGCATTGGTGTGGTTGCCAATCAACCTGCTTATTTGGCGGGTGTATTGGATATCAAGAGCAGCAATAAAGCCGCTCGTTTTGTTCGTTTCTGTGATGCGTTCAATATTCCTCTTTTGGTTTTCGAAGATGTGCCTGGTTTCTTGCCCGGTACGGATCAGGAGTGGAATGGCATTATTTCTAACGGTGCAAAATTGCTTTATGCTTTCTCTGAAGCTACAGTTCCACGTGTAACGGTTATTACACGCAAAGCATATGGCGGAGCGTATGATGTGATGAATTCGAAACACATTGGTGCAGATATGAATTACGCTTGGCCTACAGCAGAAATTGCTGTTATGGGAGCTAAGGGTGCCGCGGAAATTATCTTCAAAAGAGAAATAACCGAAGCCGCCGACTCAGCAGCTAAATGGAAGGAAAAAGAATCGGAATACGCCGAGCTTTTTGCCAATCCATACAGCGCAGCAGAAAGAGGATATGTGGACGAAGTAATTCTCCCTTCTCTTACTCGCGAGAAACTCATACGAGCATTTGATATGCTCCAAAATAAGGCTGAAAAAGGTCCAAAGAAGAAACACAGTAACATGCCTCTCTAATGTCAAAAATCAATCAAAATGCGTTGCGTTCAATGACCGGCTTTGGTAAAGCCGAGGTTCAAACTGCGAACAAGAAAGTGACCGTAGAGGTAAAGTCGTTGAATAGCAAACAACTTGACTTGAATGTAAGAATGCCGAGCTTATACCGAGAAAAAGAACTTGATCTTCGAGGTTGGCTCACAGAGCGCATACAGCGAGGAAAGGCAGATGTGTTGGTGTATTACGAGAGTTTAGATGCAGATAAAAGAATGGCGATCAACAAACAGTTGATGGAAAGCTATTACCGCGATCTAAAAGAGGTAGCAGACAAAGTAGGCATGGCGGGAGGCGATTTTTTAAACGCGCTCATACGCATACCTGATGTGATGAAGCCTGAGTCGCAAGAAATGGATGAGGCAGAGTGGAATGGTGTAATGTCTGCGGTAAAAGAAGCTTACCAGCGTTTTGATCAGTACCGATCCATTGAAGGCGCGAAACTCAAAGAAGAGTTCGTCATGCGAATACAGTTGATTTTAAAATACCGCGCCGACTTACAAGCGCCGCTCGAAGCTCGTATTACCAAGATCAAAGAAAAATTGAGGAGCAACCTAGAAGAGTTGATTCCTGCTGATAAAATAGACTCTAACCGATTTGAACAAGAGTTGATTTACTACTTGGAGCGTTTAGATATTTCAGAAGAACAACAGCGATTGCTGACCAATTGCGAGCATTTTTTGGAAGAACTAGATGGAGAATCTCAAGGAAAAAAACTTGGATTCATCAGTCAAGAAATAGGTCGTGAGATTAATACGATTGGCTCAAAAGCTAATGATGCTGATATGCAACGACTAGTAGTGCAGATGAAAGATGAGTTAGAGAAAATTAAGGAACAGATTAACAACGTTCTTTAATTTATTCCGTAATTCGCGATTCTTAATACAATGGCTCAGGGTAAAGCAATCATATTTTCTGCTCCCAGTGGTGCCGGCAAAACGACCATCGTTCGTCATATGCTGGCCATCGAAGACCTGCGCCTTTCTTTTTCAGTATCTGCCACTTCTCGACCAAAACGCGGCCATGAGATAGACGGTAAAGATTATTACTTCTTAAGTGCAGAGGACTTTTTGAAAAAAGCCAAGGGAGGCGAATTTTTGGAGTGGGAAGAGGTGTATAAAGATCAATACTACGGAACGCTCAAGGCCGAAATTGAACGTATTTGGGAGGAAGGTAAAAACGTCATTTTCGACGTTGATGTAATTGGCGGATTGAATCTAAAGAAGATATTTGGAGAAAAAGCGTTGGCTATTTTTGTTCAACCACCAAGCATTGAAGTATTGAATTTTCGCCTTCGCAATCGGAGTACGGAAACACCCGAGAAAATTGCTATGCGTATCGAAAAGGCGCAATCAGAAATGGCTTATTCCCCGCGATTTGATAAGGTGTTAGTTAACGACCAACTTGCCGATGCGCTGGCATCAGGAGAATCGTTGATCAGAGAATTTTTATCTCATTGAAAAAAGTAGCGCTTTATTTCGGCTCATTCAATCCTATACACCGAGGCCACGAGGCTATTGCCCAATATTTCGCTGAACTAAATCTAGTAGATGAGCTTTGGTTAGTGGTGAGCCCACAAAATCCCCTTAAGCTGTTAGCTGATTTGGCTCCTGAGAGCGAACGTTTTGCTATGGCAAAAATGGCTATGGCCAGCATTCCCCACGTACAAGTAAGCGATGTAGAGTTTCATCTTCCCAAGCCTTCTTTTACTATAGATACACTCGAGTATCTCGGAAAAAAACACCCACAAAATGAATGGGTCATTATCTTAGGCGAAGACAGCATTGCCTCTATTGAACGATGGAAGGACTACGAAAAGCTATTGAGGAATTATGAGGTATTCATTTTTCCAAGGAAGGATGTAGAGGCCAATCTGCACGTAACACAAGATCAAAAATCAATTCGGCTTTTTCCCGCACCATTGATTCCAGTTTCTTCAACAGAAATTAGACATCGAATAGCTCATGGCGAGTCGGTGTCGCACCTGGTTTCGCCGGAAGTAGAATTGTATATTCGTTCTAAAGGCCTTTATTTATAGGCTTTTCCATTAGTTATCAGACTTTGGCACAAAGCTTGAAAATGTGCGATCATAACATTTAAAATTTACCGTTATGAACGAGCTCAAAAACAAGTACATCGCCATGAAGCAACAAGCAATTGAAATGATGCAAAGCGGCAACGTAAATGCTTATTTAGCTAAGCTCGTTACGTTGAATGATATTCGATTGCAAATGATTCAGATTTCTGCAGGCAACTCTTGATGCTGCAGCGTTTAATAAGGTTTAGAAAGGTTGGGGGCCGTTCCGTTTAGGGACGGCCCCTTTTTGTTGCGGTGTTTTATTTAATAGATTTGGGCAATGTTCAAATCGGATCGATTTCCTGAGCTGCTTGGAGCGGTTGCCTTTTTTTTGCTCTTACTGATATCTGCTTCATCTACCGGCGACTATCAAGGAGGAGACACTCATCTACATTATCTCATTGCCCGTTATGCAACGATTCACCATGAGCTTCTTTTGAACCATTGGGGAAAACCTTTCTATACGCTGATCTATTGTTTGCCTTCTAGTATTTCATACGAATTTGTTCGGGTATTCACCTCCATCATTGCCGGCTTTACAGCTTATCACCTTTATCGTTGGGGTAAAGAGTTGAACTTGAAGTTTCCCGCTGCGGCAGTTATTTTCCTTTTGTTCTCGCCTATTTATATCTGGATGGCCACAAGCGCCATGACAGAAGTGTTATTTAGTTTTTGGTTAGTGGTGGGTTTGCGATTACTGCACAATGAAAGGTGGTTTTGGGGAGCTGTGTGGCTGTCGTTTTTACCCTTTATTCGAACAGAGGGGTTTGTGCTGCTTCCTTTTATTGGCTGTTGGTTCATCTATAAAAAAAGGTGGTTGCAGTTACCATTGTTTGCGTTGGGAACTTTAGTTTATACAGTGGTGGGTGGTTTGTACTTAAATGATTTTGCCTGGCTGATTACGAAAAATCCGTACCCAACGGATGTCCATTTTTATGGATCAGGAAGTTGGTTTCATTTTATAAAAACATTTAAGTCCACCTGGGGCGGAGTGTTTTTCCTTGGTTTGATGATCGGTTGTGTTGGCCTGTGGTTCAGAAAAGGTGATTTGCTCAAAAAAGGTTGGTTCTTGGTTCTGGTGCCTATGACGGTCTATTTTGTATTTCATACAATAGCCTGGGCAACAGGCACCATGGCTTCATTGGGTGAGGTTCGCGTTCTAGCGGCCATTATGCCTCTGTTCGCCCTTGTTGCGGCTGTTGGTGTGGAAGAGCTGGAGAAAAGGATAAATAGGCCGCTTAATTCCATTGGATGGCTTGTTCTTTTTGTGCTTCTTGGTGCGAATGCTTTTGTCGTGGTTCGTCCTCCCATAAAATCGAAGGGAGAATTGGTTGTTATGACAGAAGTAGCGCAATACATCATTGAAAAATATCCTTCGAGTCGCTTGTGGTGCACCAACATTCAACTAGCCAAAGAACTCAACAAGGATGTTTGGAACGAAGATGAATATCGCATGTATTTGCTGGATACCATGTATTTTTCTCAGGTTATGAGGCCTGGAGAAATTATTGTTTGGGACGCTCATTTTTCTCCTAATGAGGGCGGAACACCGCTTCAAAAACTGAGGGATTATAAGGGTTTGAAAGAAATTAAACGGTTTACACCTCAGAAGCCCTTTAAGGTTTTGGGTGATTTGGATTACGAGGTTGTCCTATTTGTTGTCAAGGAGTAGTGCGCATAATTTCTTGGTGTATCATCTCCTTTTTTTTAATCTTGTGCCATGGCCACCGTAGAAATAGGATACATGGAAAGCCCTTTGGGAATACTGCGCATAGAAGCATCTGTGCTGGGTGCTCAGCAAGTGGCTTTTGTTGACGAAATCCTAGATGAGGAAATTCCCGGCCCTATGCTGTTTGAAGTTCGAAAACAGCTGCGCGAGTTTTTTGAAGGTGATAGAAAAAATTTTCAAGTACCGATTAATCCTGCGGGCACTCACTTTCAGCTGAATGTTTGGGATGAGTTGGCAAAAATTCCCTTTGCCTCTACACTGTCGTATGAGGATTTAGCCCGACGACTGGGAGATATAAAAGTAATAAGGGCAGCGGCTTCGGCCAATGGCCGCAATCCGCTACCCATTATTATTCCTTGTCACCGTGTTATCGGAAAAGACGGAAGTCTTACCGGTTACAGTGGTGGTTTATCGAGAAAAAAGTGGCTGCTCGATTTCGAAAGCACAACAATTCAGTCTCGATTAGTCTTTTGATTTTTCCCCGCCTATTCTCCAACGAAGTCCTACATATCCCATGCGGCCAAAGATGGGCGCATAAATGAGAGATGCGTCAAAGATGGCGGACTGTGGATTTTCTGCGCTGATAATTGGGTGATGCTGCATGAAGTTACCGAGGTTTTCTCCTCCAGCATAAACTTCAAACTTGGTAGAAAAGAAATAAGCTACTTGTGCATTGAATATCCAGTAGGCCGGGGCTTTGGAACTCATTTCCAAATGTTCTAAATGCGCTTCGCTAAGAGGAATACGTTGTGTCCCTAACCAACGTGCGGTTGCATCAAATGTCCACTTGGATCCATTGTCTTTTTCTTTGGTGCTATAACCGAGGTTTGTAAAGAATCGGTGCCGTGCATAAAGCGGTCGATCTAGCAAACCACTGGTGTAAGTCGTTTTTGCGTCGAGGTATCGATAGGCAATTCTCCAATCTAATCGTCGAATAGGCGACCACTCAATTTCTGCTTGAAGGTTGGTAGAATAACTTTTTCCTTGAAGTGTATAAAAACTTATTTTACCTAATGTTTCCCAATCGGCCACAATTTGGTTTTGGAAGGTGGTATAATAAGCATCGAGTGAAAGTTTCGCATCTCTCGAGTTTAAGCGAAACTTGTGAATGAATACTACCCCAGCATTAGTTGCTTCTTCCATGGGCATGCCATACGGATTTTGGCTGCCGTCGCTCACTATTTCAAGTCGGCGATTGCTCGCTAAAAACCCTACATTATCCATGATAATATTGGGAGAGCGATAGCCCTTTCCGGCAGAAATTTTTAATGAGGTCATTTCTGTGATGCTCCATCGAGCATGCAATCGTGGCGTAGCAAAAAACCCATAGTAGTTATGATAGTCACCACGAAGTCCGGCGATAACAGAAACACGTTCTCCGGGATTCCAAACCCATTCTGTAAAAGCTCCTGGTACTTGTTCTGTTCTGTTAAACGTAAGGCTATCTAACGATTCTTCATAGTTATCATGGCGATAGCTTACCCCTAGAGTGTACTTGACTTTTTCACTAAGGGTAGAAGCAAAGAGAAGGTTGATTAAACCCTCCATTTGTGATCCTGTGTAAAAACGATTTCCGTAGCGTCCACTTTGGTCAACATAATTGAAGCTTACTTGGCTACCCAAACTAGTGCTGCCATCATCGTTCAATAAATAACCGGTTTTAGCAGAAGCATCAACTCTGGTTGTATTGAGGTGACTTCCCCAAATGGTGCTGAGTAGCTCGTTGCTTTCGTTGTAATTGGTTTGGCCGCTAAGGGTATTTACCTGTGTTACTCCAATGCTGTAGTTGCCCCGTAAGCCACCCTCGCCAACATAGCTCCAATCGTTTCTCGCTACTAGGTTCGTGTAAACAGGGTTGTCTAAAAAAGAGTCGTGATTCATATCCCACCGTTTTTGCGCTGTGGCGCCGTGCAAAAACAACATGGAATTCCAATGCTCTCCTACTGGTTGGCGGATCGCCGTGTTAAACTCATATCGACCTTGTGAACCCGCGTAAGCATTCACAAAAACACGCTCCTTCATAGTTGAAGATTTGTGCGCAATGTTGATCTGCCCCGTTATACTTTCATATCCATTGATTACGGATCCAACACCTTTAGAAATGTTGATGTCTTGTATCCAAGGACCTGGTATATAAGTTAACCCAAAAAGCGATGAAAGCCCGCGCATGGTAGGTATGTTGTCAGACAATATTTGCGTGTACCTTCCATCTAATCCGAGCATTTTGATTTGTCGCGTACCAGTAATGGCATCAGTAAAGGATGCGTCAACAGAAGCGTTGGTTTCAAAGCTTTCAGACAAGTTGCAGCAAGCCGCTTTGCACAGTTCTTTTTCAGTGATGGTTTGAAAAGTCTGTGCATCGAGCATTTTTATCGCAGAAGAGTTTGATTCACCCTCAATCACTACTTCGGGTCCGTCATTTTCGAATGAAAGCTCAACATTGATCATCTCCTGACCCACATATTGGATAGAGTCCGATGCGTAACCAATCATTATAAAATGAAGCCAGGATCCCTTTTTTAATTTAGACAGGGAGAATTCACCATGCTCATTGCAAAGCGTTCCCTGATTGGTGGTTTTGCTTACCACCGTGGCGTAAGGTAAAGGCTCTTGTGTTTCTTTATCTCGAACAATACCCTTTACCTGCGCTGTCATTCCATTTACCCAAATGAAAAGCAGCCCTAATAGGAAAAGGCGCATTATTGTTTTTTAGGATGTTCTTCGTGATGCTCTTCCTCTTCTTCTTCGCCGTGATTGTGCGTGTGCTCACGGTAATTGCAGCAGCTATGAATTTTAGCGTACTTTTCATCGGGAGCCTTGCTAAGCGAAGTATCGTGACCGACATTGTTGATTAGAAAATGAATTTGTTCAATGCTAATCTTTGCGGGTACGTAAGTAACGGTGAGCTGGTGAGTGGAGAGTTTGTAGTCGGCATTTTTTACTCCCTTCACATCAACGGCTTTCAGAATGCGCTCTTTGCACATTTCACAAACACCTGAAACCTCGAAGGTGGTGGTGACTGGTTTTTTGCTCTGGGCAAAAAGAGTGGTGGAAAATAGGATTCCTATGAATAGAATGATGGCGTTTTTCATGGTGTAATTTTTTTAAATAAAAAGAAATGAATGGAGGTGCAAAAACACCCCAATTTACACACCTGATTACGCGTACAAAATAGGAGACTGAAATAGAATATAAGCCGGCCTGCTCAAAGGAGGCGGTCTGTTTTCTTCCATAAAAACAGGGCTGGCAGCAGTGAGAGAAAGAACGGAGTAGATGGTTTTTACATGATGATTTTCTTCTACGATCTCAGAATTAAAGTGGAAAAAACTTCCCGTGTGTTCATCGTCCGTTTGGAAAGAATAATTTTCATCGCTGCAACAACTACTGTGTACTTCATCTGCATCGTGATTATGCTCATGAGGACAGCAGGAATGCTCGTGCTGAAGAAGACTAAAATGCTTGAGATTAGACCCACAATAATGCAAGTGAATATGCACCCCAATAGAGAGAAGCGCATAGACTGTTGCGGCTATATAAAGGATCCAACGTTTCATTACTTCCTCAAAGATAGCAGATTATACTCCAAGTTCAGTTTTTATCTGATCCATTCTTTGGTTAATCAAGGAAACTTGTTCGTTGTATAGTTCAGGCCCCTTGAACTCTTCACACATGGAAAAGTAGAATTTTATTTTTGGCTCTGTTCCGCTAGGACGGGCGGAAATTTTGCTTTTATCCTCTAAAACGAATTGCAAAACATTTGATTGAGGTAAATCGAAAGGCTTTACACTTTGATCTTTGAGGTTGGTAATGGTCGAATATTCTACATCGATTACTTCCTTTACCGCAACACCACCGAGGAAGGCAGGCGGATTGGAGCGCAATTGAGCCATCATATTTTTGATTTGCTGCACGCCGTCGAGACCCTTGATGGTAATTGACAAGAGCTGTTCGTGGTAAAGGCCAAACTGTTGATAGATCTCCATAAGTAAATCCCACAATGTTCTGTTATGGTAAGAACACCAGGCGGCCACTTCACTCATCACTACAGCTGAGAGTACGGCATCTTTATCGCGTACAAATTCTCCAACGAGGTATCCGTAACTTTCCTCACCGCCTCCGACAAAAATTTCTTTTCCCTCGCGTTCACCCATTACGCCCGCAATGTATTTGAAGCCAGTGAGGGTGTGATAGCAGTTTACCCCGAAAGCCTTAGCCATGTCCTCGATCAAGTCGGTAGTTACTATTGTTTTGGCTACGTAATGATTGGGCAAAAGAGCGGCTTTGTTTTTTAGTTGCATCAATTGGTAGTACACCAACAGGCTTCCGGTTTGATTGCCATTGAGAAGAACAAGTTTTCCTTCGTTATTACGAACGGCGAGCCCAACTCGGTCAGCATCCGGATCTGTTCCCAATACGAGATCAGCACCGAGGTCTTCGGCTTTTTTAAGGGCGAGTGCTAGCGCCTCGTGCTCTTCCGGGTTGGGTGATTTTACTGTTGGAAAATTACCATCAGGAACGGCCTGTTCCTCAACAATGGATACGTGCTGAAATCCAAGCGAGTTCAACGCTTTGGGTACCATACTAATTCCCGATCCGTGGATCGAAGTGTAGACAATTTTCAGGTTATTCGCCGCTTTGATTTCTTCTTTTGCGTGAATAATACTATTGAGTTTATCGAGGTATGCTTCTTCTACTTTCGATGAAATGGTATGTATGAGCGCGTTGTTGCCATTGAAATTGACGTCTGCAACATTTTCTATTTTGCGAACTTCGGCGATGATCCCTTTGTCATGCGGAGGTAATACCTGTGCGCCATCTTGCCAATATACTTTGTAACCGTTGTATTCAGGCGGGTTGTGTGAGGCCGTTACAACTATTCCTGCTTGACAACCCAATTCGCGCACAGCAAAAGAGAGCAGCGGTGTGGGACGTAGTTCGCTGAAGAGGTGAACATGAATACCATTGGCGGAGAGTACGTCGGCAGCAGTTTTTGCGAAAAAAGGAGAGTTGTTTCGCGAGTCGTAGGCAATAGCAACGGCTGTAGCTTGATGGGGGAATTGACTTTTAATGTAATTCGCCAGGCCCTGTGTAGCCATTCCTACGGTGTATTTGTTCATGCGCATAGAGCCGACACCCATTACACCGCGTAGTCCTCCGGTACCGAACTCTAAATCGCTATAAAAGGCCTCTAATAAGCCTTTCGGATCATTGGCCAATAAGTTCTCTATTTCATTTCGTGTGGCTTCGTCTACAGCGTCACACAACCATGATTGTGCTTTTTTGGTGGCGTTATCAGTCAGTTCAATCGTGCTCATGTTCTATCATCTCATTATGTATACAGGCCAGTACTCCTTCTTTCCATGAGAGTATCTCAAGGCCTGTTGTCTTTTCGAATTTAGTGCTATTTAGTTTGGAAAAAACAGGACGTTTAGCTTTGGTCGGAAACTCCGAGGAAGAAACGGGAATAACCGGAACTTCCATGTTTTTGTTGAGCATAATTTCTCGAGCAAAATCATACCAGCTGACCTGTCCGTGCTGAGAGTAGTGGTAAATTCCTGATTCGAATTTCAACTCTTTGTTCCAGCATTTTTCTAACCACGAGATTAAGTCGTAGGCTAAGTGGCGCGCATAGGTGGGCGCCCCAATTTGATCGTTCACCACTTTCAAATATCCGTTTTCAAGAGCTAAACGAGTCATGGTTTTGAAAAAGTTTTTTCCAAAACAACTGTAAAGCCAAGAGGTGCGTACGATAGCATAATCGCCGCCATTATTCTCGATTGCTTTTTCACCCGCTAATTTACTTCTGCCATAGGCCGAAATAGGAGCAACAGGATCCGTTTCGGTGTAAGGTTTTTTGCTGTTGCCATCAAACACATAATCTGTAGAAATGTGAAGGAGTATGGATCCACTATTCTTGCACGCCTTGGCAAGAATTCCAGGCGCGATGCCATTAATGAGCGTAGCTTTTTCCTCTTCGTCCTCTGCTTTTTCTACGTTGGTATAGGCAGCGCAATTCAATACTGCGTAGGGCTGTAAATCGGTTAGAGTGCGAATCACTTCCGATTCATTGGTAATGTCCAGTTCTTCTTTTGAGAAAAAATGAAAACGAAAATCTTGAAACACGGACTGAAGTGCCTGAATGTCCGTACCTAGTTGACCTAGCGAACCAGTGACAATAATATTGGGTTGTTCAGAATGCATATTAGGTGTGCGAAGGTAGAGCCCGAGATCAATTGTACCAATTTCGTTAAGATATTTGTGAATCAGAAATTAATGTTAAGCCTGTGGCACAATGATTGAGCCCGCCCATTAAAACAACCAACCATGAAACGAATTTTTACTCTTTGCGCTTTAGTGTTATTCAGCACCATTGTTGTTGCACAGGCCGCCAATCGTCGAAGAGCGTCTTTCGGGGTGGGTATTCAGGTGGCTCAACCGCTTGATCGGTTTTCAGAGTTGTATGATGGTTTTCCTGCGGGATTTCAGGCCAATTTGAGTGTTCCGCTTCATAATAGCCCGTTTGAACTGGGTGTTGCGGCCGCATGGAATTCAATGGGCAGTCAATCGGAACAGGTAAGCGTATGGGTAGCACAAGATGAAGCGGGCGATGATATCTATGAAACAGGCGAAATGGACATCAATAGCAATGTTTATCGCTATCAAGTGTTAGCGCGCTTTCGCCCTTTTGATAGAGGTTTTCAGATTTATGCTGACGCTATTGCTGGAGTGCAGTCTTTTTCTACCAATACAATCATTACGCTGGATAGTAATAACTCTACCACCAATACCGATCAGAGCGTCAACGAACATCGCGATTTTACAGCACATTATGGTTGGGCTGGAGGTGTGCGTGTTGGTTTAAATTCTACCCTTTTTATTGAGGGAAGATTTGAGCAGATTCGCGGAGGTATGGCTAAATATGTAGATCGCAACAGCATTGAGGTCAACCAAAATAACAATTCGATCCAATTCAACACACTGCAATCACAAACGAATATGTACACCTATCAATTGGGTGTAACGCTGTTATTTTAAGCTGGGATTATTTTGAACGCATCGCGTCCACGGGGCTGAGTTTGGCCGCATTGAGCGCGGGTATAAAGCCGGATACCACGCCTACCACCGAGGCAATGCCTAGGCCCATGAGAATACGAGAAAAAGGCAGAATGAAATTGAAGTCGATGGCCGCACTCAAACCCCAAGTAAGCAATTTTACTAAGATCAGTCCAAATGCGCCTCCAATGAGGCAAAGAGCAATGCTCTCAAATAAAAACTGAAACAGGATAAAGTAGTTTTTTGCCCCGAGTGATTTTTGAATTCCAATAATGTTTGTGCGCTCTTTTACGGAAACAAACATGATATTGGCAATACTAAAAGCGCCCACCAAAATGGCAAAAATACCGATGATCATTCCGGCAATATTGAATACCCCAATGATGCTATCTACTATGCCTGAAATCATAGATGATTCAATAATCGAAAAGTCATTTTTCTGACGAGGGGTAATGCCTCGTATTTCTCTGAACAAGGATAAAACCTCGCTTTTCATTTCCGCATTACTTACTCCCGTGGGGGCTTTTACAATGATTTTGGTGTCTTCGTTTCGAAGATCAATGAGCCGTGTGGCAAAACCAATGGGAGTAAATACAGCACCATCAAGCCCCGACCCAAACAATGAAGCGCCCTCTTTTTTCAGCACACCAATGACTTCTACTTTTAACCCACCGACTTTTATTTCTTTACCAATCGCCTGCTCTGATCCAAAAAGTTGTTGGGCCACGGTGTTTCCAATGATGGCCAGGTTACGCCCGCCTTCGCATTCTATGGGCGAAAAGTATCGGCCGCTGGCTATATCTAGGTGAATAGTCTGATTGTATTGGTAAGAAATTCCCGCAAGGCCCGCACCATCTACATAGTTGTTTTTGTACTCCGCAGTTAACGAAGTAGCGCCTTCAAAGGCCACCGCAGCGCTCGAGGGCAACCTGTCCACAAGCTCATTCATGTCGTCAACTGAAGGCTGACGGCGACTCATGTATTTCCACCAGGCATACTCTTCGTCGCCTTCTTCGGGAGCCATGGGCCATTTTTGGATAAACAGGATATCGGATCCAATCATATCCAAACTGTCTTTCATATCGGCCTCCATGCTGTCCACTACGCTTAAAACGAAAATGATGGAGAAAATACCTATCGTAACTCCAAGCAGGGACAGGAAGGTGCGTAGCTTGTTCACCACTAAGGCCTGCCAGGCAAAGGATAAACTTTCTGATATGAGTCGGAGGAATAAACGCATGATTGTTCTGCACGAAGGTAAGATGAAGATGTAACTTAGACGCTTCATTGTGATGAGCGGTTGAAGTATAATTTTTTTGCTTCAACTGAGTTATATGACCTTTGCCTGCCTTTTGCCCTTAACCCTTGAGTTTACGCTCTCTCATATGTACACTAGCCGTCTTCATTTTCGGAGCCTCTTCCGCTTATGCGCAAATTTCCGCTAAACGGGTAAAAACGTTGCCTTGGGAAGGTAAGCCAATCAAGTTAGATACACTGGTAATAAAACCCACGAGTATTGAGGTGTTTGTTAGTGATTCGTTGCTGAATCCGGAGCAATATCGTTTTTCATTGTCGGGTTCTCAAATTGAATTTTTCTCGTTAACACCAGGAACAATGGTGACGGTGAACTATGTCGTTTTTCCTGCAGGGCTCAGCAGCGAGATGCGGAAAAAGGATACCGCAATCATTCGAAAGGAAGGGGCAGATCGTTACGTACCTTATGTAGTGGGTGGTGAAAGAAAAACAAGTGAACTTCCAACGCAAAGTGGTCTTACCAAATCAGGATCGATTTCTAGGGGCATTGCTTTTGGTAATGCACAAAACCTGAGCGTTAATTCATCGCTGAATTTGCAAATGAGTGGATATGTAACGGAGCGTGTTCAACTCCTCGCCTCCGTTACGGACGATAATATTCCCATACAGCCGCAAGGAAACACTCAGCAGTTGCAAGATTTTGATCAGGTGTTTATTCAGCTCTTTGATAAAGAAAATAAAGTTATTGCAGGTGACTTTGTGTTGCGCAGACCAGAAGGGTATTTTATGAATTACTTCAAGCGCGCCCAAGGATCATATTATTTACACGACGAAAGCGCGTCGGAGCAAAAGCAGAATAAGTTAAAAATAGAAGCTTCGGCTTCTATATCGAAAGGACGCTTTGCACGCAATGTGATTCAAGGGGTGGAAGGTAATCAAGGGCCCTATCGCTTGCAGGGCGACGATAATGAAAGTTTCATTATTGTGCTTGCGGGAACCGAGGCGGTATACATCGACGGTAAATTATTGGAGCGGGGTCAAGACAAGGACTATGTGATTGATTACAACGCTGCAGAAATCATCTTTACGCCGAAGCAGTTTATTACCAAAGATCGACGAATAACTGTTGAGTTTCAATACTCCGAAAAAAGGTACGCTCGGCCAATGGTGCAGGTGGGAGTGGTGACAAAAAGAAAGGCCGCCACTTATTATTTCAATGCCTATTCAGAGAGCGATGCAAAAAACCAACCCCTTCAGCAAGACTTGAGTGACGAGGAAAAGAGAATTCTCAGCGCTGCGGGTGATGATTTTCTAGGGGCAACCGTGAGTGGATATGACAGTGTAGGCTATAGCAATAACGCGGTGCTTTATCAGCTCACCGATAGTTTAGGTGTAGACACCGTATGGGTATATTCTACTAACCCCGACTCCGCGGTTTATCGCGTGTCGTTTACCTTGGTGGGCCAGGGAAATGGAGATTATGTAGAAGACGGATTTACGGCCAACGGTCGCAAGTTTAGATGGCTTGCTCCGCAGGAGGTGAACGGCGTAATGGTAAAACAAGGGCAGTATGCTCCAGTAGTATTGCTCACCGCACCAAAGAAAAGGCAAATGGTGAACGCTGGTTTTCGGTGGAGTAATAAAAAGGAGGCCGTTGGTAGCAAATCAAGTGTTGTAGATGTTTGGGCAGAAGGAGCTCTGAGCAATACAGATCTCAACACATTTTCTAAACTCAACAACCAAGATAACTTGGGGTATGCAGCGAAGGTTGGCGTGACGAAAGTCGTTCGAAAGAATAATAATTACCGGTGGAAACAAGGCCAGTTTCAGCACGAACAGAAATGGACCGGTCAATATGAATACACCAGTATTTTTTTCAATCGCATAGAGCGTTTCAGAGAAGTAGAATTTGAGCGCAATTGGAACACCTTGTTGATTAATACGGCGAATGATCAGCATTGGGCTGGTGTAGATTTTAGTGATCAGCGAAGTGGGTTTGGCAAATGGTGGTTAGGGGCAGAAAATTTTACAGTTGGAAAAAACTACGCCGGTTATAAGGCCAAGTTGGGCACTCAAATAGAAACAGAAAAGGGTTGGCATTTATTTTCTACAGCATCTGCCCTTAGTACGTCTGGTGATGTGAGATCCATGTTTGTTCGGCACAAAGCCGACTTCAGTAAAACGTGGGGAAACTTTAAATTGGGATATCGCGACGAGCACGAGCTCAATCGGTTTTATTTGGGCCAAAACGATTCACTCTCCACCACGAGTTACCAGTTTTACGATTGGGAAATTAACGCGGGCACTGCGGATACAACACAAAGCAGAATCACCGCTTTCTATCGCAACAGAAGAGATTATAAACCAGATACGGATCGGCTAACGGGAGTCGCAAATGCAGATCAGTATGGTTTTTCATTGGTAAAAGTATTGCCAAACAAGGATCGTTTGTCAGTAACGGTGAGCAATAGAAGACTACGGGTTGTTGATTCAGAACGATTCACGCAGTCGCCAGAAAATACACTGCTAGGTAGAACCGAATATTCGTTCGGTTGGTGGAAAAACGCAGTTCAAGGCTCTATGTTTTATGAAGTAGGAAGTGGGTTAGAACAGCGCCGGGAGTTTATTTATTTAGAAGTTCCAGCGGGCCAGGGTAGTTTCATTTGGAATGACTATGACAACGACGGGGTGAAAGATTTAAACGAATTTGAAGTGGCACAATTTGCCTATGAGGCGAATTTCATTCGCAGCTTCATTCAAACAAACGACTACATCAAAACCTATGACAATACCTTTAGCCAAAGTGTGATGCTAACGCCATCACGTTATTGGAAAAATCCAACAGCTAAAGGTCTGAAATTCTTGAATAAGTTTTCGAACCAGCTCTCCTATAAAATTGATCGTAAGACAATGAGAGAAGAAGGTTGGGATCGTTTGAATCCTTTTCTTTCATCCATAGAAGACACCACCCTATTAAGTGTAAATGCTTCCTTTCGACAAATACTGTTTTTTCAAAAAACAGACCCAACGTTTGGTATGGATCATCAATTTCAAACCATTCGAGGAAAAGCGTTGTTGAGCAATGGCTTTGAGGCAAGGTCAGATGATTACCAGCAGATAGCACTGCGGTGGAATTTTGTTTCTTCCTTTACTGCGTTCATGGAAAGCAAATGGGGTTTGCGCTCAGTGGCGAGCGATTTTTTGGGCGGGCGCAATTATGCTATTCGCTATGTGTCCATAAAGCCGAAAATAACGTGGCAGCCAGGCACTATGGGCAGACTTTCTTTATTAGCTGAATACACCGATAAGATAAATAACCTAGCGGGAGAGACCGCGATTATAACAAAGGGCGGTCTGGAGGGTACCTTGAATAGTAGTGAAAAGGGAATCGTTCAAGCAAGTTTCAATTATTACTTGATTAAGTATAGCGGTGGTTCGGGTGGTTCATTGGCATTTGAAATGTTAGAGAGCCTTACCGCGGGAAGTAACTATGTGTGGACTGCGAGTGTGCAGCGCACGGTAGCAAAGAATCTACAGGTAAACCTCACCTATAATGGAAGAAAACCAGAGTCATTGCGAGTGATTCATAGTGGAGGAGTGCAGGTTAGAGCCTTTTTCTAAAAGAAAAAAGCCCGCGTTACTTATCCGCGGGCTTACCTTACCAAAACCAACTATAACCAAAAAAGAACCTCGTCAAAAGGGAGAGACGAGATGTATTTTACTTGTCGTTAAAAACCCAGAAGCCAAGACTTCCGATGGTTTTAGGAGCATTGTTTGTTTTCATGACACAGGTGTTTTTAGGATTTATTCGAAACAGGTGGTTTGTTAACCATGACCTAAAATTGCATTATATATATAGAGAAGGCAGGCTGAAATGAGGATAAGGTGGCAAAAAGAGGATTTTCGGTATTTAGGAATGGAGTAACGGTTTTGGTAGTGGCGAAAGGGGGTTTTCAACTGTTTTTTATAAAAAAAACCCTTAAAAAACAGGCTTTTGAAAAAACAATGTTGAAAAGTGTTTGGTGTTTCGGAAAAAGGTATTATTTTCGCAGCCCGTTTTTCGGGAAAGAAACACGTTAGAAATCAGTAGCAATGGATACCTTAAGCTATAAGACATTATCAGCCAACAAAGAGACCGCTAACAAACAGTGGCTTTTGATTGATGCTGAAGGCAAGAATTTGGGACGTTTGGGCAGCGAAGTGGCATCACTTCTTCGCGGAAAGCACAAGCCATCTTTCACTCCACACGCCGACTGCGGTGACAACATTGTTGTTATCAATGCAGATAAGATTAACCTCACCGGTAACAAGTGGGATGAGAAAGTGTACATTCGCTACACTGGCTACCCAGGCGGTCAACGCTTCGCCACTCCAAAGGAGATGATGGCTAAGCATCCAACTGCTATGGTTGAGATGGCGGTTCGTGGAATGCTTCCAAAAAACCGTTTGGGACGCGCTGTGTTCCGTAACTTGTATGTATATGCAGGTGCGAACCACGAGCAACAAGCCCAACAACCAACAGAATACAAACTCAAAGGATAATCACGATTTAGCCAATGGCATCGTCAACTAATACATCAGGTCGCCGTAAGTGTGCGGTGGCTCGCGTTTACCTCTCTGAGGGAACCGGCAATGTTACCATTAATGGTAAAGATTACAAGCAGTATTTTCCTACGCTTGTATTGCAGTACAAAGTTCAACAAGCATTCAAACTTACTGGTAACGAAGGTAAGTATGATGTGAAAGCTAACCTTGATGGCGGTGGTATCACTGGTCAAGCAGAAGCTCTTCGTCTTGCTATCAGCAAAGCGTTGATTGAGTTGAATGCAGAATGGAAATCTGCTTTGAAAGCAGAAGGCTTAACTACTCGCGACCCACGTATGGTGGAACGTAAGAAGTTCGGTCAACGCAAAGCTCGTAAGCGCTTCCAGTTCTCTAAGCGTTAATCGCAGAGACGGAACAGCCTGTACGGCTTGTTTAGCATCCAAACTGCCAGGACTCATCCGCCCATTATTGTGGGCGGGTGGCTACCAGGTGGTTGCATAAGAGAACGTAAACAAGAATTATTAAATAGAAAATGGCAAAAGTTACTTTTGACGAATTGCTTGACGCAGGTGTACATTTTGGTCACCTTAGCCGCAAGTGGAATCCAAACATGGCTCCTTACATCTTCGGTGAGAAGAAAGGTATCCATATAATTGACCTCAATAAAACAGTAGTAAAGCTTGATGAAGCTAGCAATGCATTAAAGCAAATTGCTAAATCAGGTAAGAAGATTCTCTTCGTTGCTACTAAGAAACAAGCTAAAGACATTGTTGCAGAACGTGTAGGCGCCATTGGTATGCCTTTCGTTACTGAACGTTGGCCTGGTGGTATGTTGACCAACTTTGTGACCATCCGTAAGGCTGTGCGCAAAATGTCAAACATCGAGAAAATGGAAACAGACGGTACTGCTGCTACCTTGAGCAAGCGTGAGCGTCTTCAATTGACTCGTACTTACCAAAAGATGAACAAGAACTTGGGTTCTATCGCTGATATGAACCGCGTTCCTGCTGCTCTTTTCGTAGTAGATATCATGAAAGAACACATTGCAGTTGCTGAGGCAAAACGCCTTAACATCCCTGTGTTTGCGATGGTAGATACCAACAGCGATCCACGCAAAGTTGACTTTGCTATCCCTGCAAACGACGACGCTACTAAGTCTATTTCTAAAATTATGGACGTAGTAATCGAATCTATTGCTGAAGGTTTGGCTGAGCGCAAAGTAGAAAAGGACAAGGGTGAAGATGCTGGCGAATCAAAAGGTCGTCGCAACAAGGCTAACGCTGAAGCGTAAGCATTTCTTTACCTAGCCTTCATATAAGGCTCCTTTATTCAATGCATCTTTAGAACACAAAAAAAGAAAATGAGCACAGTTACAATAACCGCTGCAGATGTAAATAAACTTCGCACTATCACTGGTGCAGGTATGATGGACTGCAAAAAAGCACTTGTTGAAGCCAATGGTGATTTCGACGCTGCTATCGACCTTCTCCGTAAGAAAGGTCAGAAAGTTGCTGCTAACCGTAGCGACCGTGAAGCTTCTGAAGGTTTGGCTCTTGCTAAATCGAACGACGGCAAATTCGGAGTGATGATCGTTTTGAACTGCGAAACTGACTTCGTTGCGAAAAACGCTGATTTCGGTGCTGTTGCAGAGACTATCCTTGATCTAGCTATCGCTAACAATCCAGCTAACGTTGACGCTTTGAAAGCGTTGACCTACCCTGGTTCTGATCTTACAGTGGCTGATAAAATCACTGAAGAAATCGGAAAAATCGGTGAAAAATTGGATCTTTCTTTCTTCGGCGCTGTAAACGCTGAGAAAGTATATTGCTACAACCACCCAGGTAACAAATTGGCCGCTATCGTAGGTTTCAACAAAGAAACAAGCGACGAAATGGCGAAAGATGTTGCTATGCAAGTGGCTGCTATGGCTCCAGTTTCTGTTGATGAGTCTTCAGTTCCTGAAGATGTAAAACAAAAAGAAATTGAAATTGGTAAAGAACAAGCGATTAACGAAGGCAAACCAGCTGAAATGGCTGAGAAAATTGCAATGGGCCGCTTGAACAAATTCTTCAAAGAAAGCACTTTGTTGAACCAAGAGTTCATCAAAGACAGCAAAATGAACGTTGCTCAGTACTTGAAGACAGCCGACAAAGATTTGACTGTTACTTCATTCGTACGTCATTCAATCGGGTAATTTGATCGGTTGAACAAGAAATAAGAAACCCGGCCATTAGTGGTCGGGTTTTTTTTTGACTAAAATTTTGTTTTTCAATATTGAAGCGGTTGAAAATCAGATGGTCATAAACTTTTGACAGATTGGTTGGTTTTCAAACTATAGAAGTAATCAACCTTATTTAGAGTATATCTAAATGCTATTGAAGATTGGCGCTTTGACAATCGGCACTTAACTTCGTGGCGCGAAAAAATAAACAACCTGTAAGCACACAATTATGGCATCGGGACTTTTTAAATCTTCACTCGTAAAGAAATTTTGGATGGCCTTGACGGGTCTATTCCTCATTACTTTCTTGGTGGTTCACGCCGCGATCAATGCAATGATCTTTTTCAATGACGGCGGCGCTACATTCAATCAATGGGGCCACTTTATGGGCACCAACTTAATCATTCGCACCATGGAAATTGGGCTCTTTTTGGGCTTGATTATTCACATCGTTGATGGTTTGATGTTGTATTTCCAAAACAGAAAGGCGCGCCCAGTGAAATATGCTTATGAAAAGGCATCGGCAAGTAGCAAATGGTACTCACGCAGCATGGCCCTTTTGGGAACACTCATTTTGTTGTTCTTGGTTTTACACCTTGCGCATTTCTGGGTGAAAACACGCATAACAAGCTTAACTGTTCCTAATGATGTGGCGATCGTTGATGGCCATGAAGTAGAGAATCTGTTTGCAGAAATGCTTGTCGTATTTAGTGATCCAATCGTAGTTATCGTTTACGTTTTGGGTTGTTTCTCGTTGTTCTGGCATTTACTGCACGGCTTCCGCAGTGCGTTTCAATCTTTAGGGTTGAATCATAGCAAATACAAAGGAGCAATTGCCGTAAGCGGTGATGTCTTCTCGATCGTTATTTCTATTTTGTTTGCTAGTATGCCTGTGGCGATGTACCTAGGTCTAGTATCATAATTCAGTATTATAAACCCTTCAAGCATCGAACATGAAGTTAGAGGCTAAAGCTCCAGAAGGACCACTCGATCAGAAGTGGACCAAATACAAAAACTCTGTTCGTTTGGTTAACCCAGCGAACAAGCGTAACATTGATGTAATCGTAGTAGGTACTGGTTTGGCCGGTGCTTCTGCGGCTGCTTCTCTGGCAGAAATGGGTTATAAAGTGAAGGCGTTTTGCTTTCAAGATAGCCCACGCCGTGCGCACTCTATTGCTGCGCAAGGTGGTATCAACGCTGCTAAAAACTATATGAACGACGGTGATAGTACTTACCGTTTGTTTTATGATACGATTAAAGGTGGTGACTACCGCGCTCGTGAAGCAAACGTTCATCGTTTGGCGGAAGTGAGTGCGAGCATCATCGACCAATGTGTGGCACAAGGTGTTCCTTTTGCACGCGATTACGGTGGGCTTTTGGACAACCGTTCGTTCGGTGGTACGCAAGTGTCTCGTACGTTTTATGCCAAAGGGCAAACAGGCCAACAGTTATTGCTAGGCGCTTATTCAGCTCTTAGCCGTCAGATTGGTAAAGGTGGCGTTGAAATGTTCAATCGCCACGAAATGTTAGACCTCGTGGTGGTGAATGGCAAAGCGCGAGGCATTATTGCTCGCAACCTCATCACCGGTGAGCTAGAGCGTCATTCGGGTCACGCCGTAGTATTGTGCACGGGTGGTTATGGAAACGTGTTTTTCCTTTCTACTAACGCAATGGGCTCTAACGTAACAGCGGGTTGGAGAGCACACCGCCGCGGAGCATATTTTGCAAATCCTTGTTTTACTCAAATTCACCCTACCTGCATTCCAGTAAGTGGTGACCACCAGTCGAAGTTGACCCTGATGTCAGAATCATTGCGTAATGATGGTCGTATTTGGGTTCCTAAGTTCAAGGAAGACGCTGAGGCTATTCGTGCGAAAAAATTGAAACCAACAGATCTTTCAGAAGATCGTCGTGATTACTACTTGGAACGCCGTTACCCAGCTTTTGGTAACCTCGTGCCTCGCGACGTAGCCTCGCGCGCAGCTAAAGAAAGATGTGATGAAGGCTTTGGTGTAAACAGCACTGGTGAAGCAGTATATCTTGATTTCTCATCGGCCATTCAACGCTACGGCAAGTTGGAGGCAAACGTGAAAAACATTCATAACCCTTCTGCGGAGTTGATTACCGATTTGGGTAAAAAAGTAGTAGAGGCGAAATATGGTAACCTCTTCCAGATGTACGAGCAAATCGTCGCTGAAAACCCCTATGAAACCCCGATGATGATTTACCCTGCGGTTCACTACACAATGGGTGGGGTTTGGGTAGATTATGAGTTGATGACTACGATTCCTGGCTGTTATGCTGCCGGTGAAGCGAACTTCAGCGATCACGGAGCTAACCGTTTGGGTGCCTCTGCTTTGATGCAAGGTTTGGCTGACGGTTATTTTGTTTTGCCTTATACAATCGGTAATTACTTAGCCGATGAAATTCGCACAGGAAAAATCCCAACCGATTCTCCGGAGTTTGTTCAAGCAGAAAAAGAAGTGCGCGATCGCTTAGAATTCTTCTTCAGCCGCCCAGGTTCAGAGCCTGTTGATTATTTCCACAAGAAATTAGGAAAAATCATGTGGGACGAGTGTGGTATGGCGCGTAACAAAGAAGGTTTAGAAAAAGCTATAAAGGATATCGCTGAATTGCGCAAAGAGTTTTATGCAAAAGTGCGCGTACCAGGCAGTACCAAAGGAATGAACCCAGAGTTGGAAAAAGCGACTCGCGTTGCCGACTTCCTCGAGTTGGGTGAATTGATGTGTAAAGACGCCCTGAATCGCGAAGAATCTTGTGGTGGTCACTTCCGTGAGGAATATCAAACTGAGGAGGGCGAAGCTCTTCGTCAAGACGATACCTTCAGCTATGTGGCTGCATGGGAGTTCTCAGGAGACCCTTCAGCGCCTCAACTTCATAAAGAAGAGTTGGTGTACGAAAACATCAAAGTATCAGCACGTAGCTACAAATAATTTTAAAACGAAAGCCTCAATAGATTTCTATTGACCGAAATACGAGACCCATGGAAAACGGAATGAATCTCAAATTGAAGATCTGGAGACAAAGCAACACCAATGAAGCCGGTAAGATGGTGGATTATCAATTGGGTGGTGTTTCTCCTGATATGTCTTTTTTGGAAATGATCGACGTATTAAACGACAAGATCATTCGTGAGGGTGGAGATCCTGTTGCCTTTGACCACGATTGCCGTGAAGGTATCTGTGGAATGTGCAGCATGTTTATTAACGGAGAGGCACACGGACCAAACCGTGGTGTTACGACCTGTCAATTGCATATGCGTTCGTTTAAAGATGGCGATACCATTTATATCGAACCTTGGCGCAGTGAAGGTTTTCCTGTTATTAAAGACTTGATGGTGAACCGTGGCGCCTTCGATCGTATCATGGCGGCTGGTGGCTTCGTTTCTGTCAATACATCGGGACGCACATTAGATGCCAACGCTATTCCGATTCCTAAGGAAGATGCGGATAAGGCGTTTGATGCAGCAACATGTATTGGATGTGGAGCTTGTGTAGCTACATGTCCAAACAGTAGCGCCATGCTTTTTGTGTCAGCAAAGGTTTCACAGTTTGCGTTGTTGCCCCAAGGTCACCCAGAGCGCAAAGACCGTGTGATGAACATGGTGAAACAAATGGACGAAGAAGGTTTTGGTAACTGTTCAAACATCGGAGCATGTGAAGTACAATGTCCGAAGAACATATCCATCGAAAATATTGCGCGTATGAATCGCGAGTACTTGATGGCGAGTATTAAGCCAGAGAACTAAGCGAAGAATCGCATAACCTTATTCAGAATGGCGCTCAGACACTTGTATGGGCGCCATTTCTTTTTCTACGAGTTTTTTATAGAAATCACTTTCCTCAAACGCTGGCAGCAATACTAGACTGAAGTTGTAGATCGGTTCGTAGAAATATGACTTGGCTTTTTGCTCTTCTGGAAGAATTTTATAGCGGGCATCGAGCATGTTGAAGAAGATGAAGAGCACGCTCATGGCTAAAAGAAATTTGGTCAACGAAAAGAACGCGCCACCAATGTTGTTGAGCGTTTCGCCACCACCAGCTTTTACTGTTTTGGTAATGAGTTTACCCAGGAAATACAAGCCTATAAGCACCAGTATGAGCACAATGACGAACGAAGTGACGGGTAGGTACTCTGCTTTGACGTCCATTTTATCGCGCATAAAATGGGCAAACCAATCAGAGAAATGTATGGCTACATAAATACCCACGAAGAGAGAGAGCATAGAAAAGATTTCCATTACAAAACCGTTTTTCCAACCCTTCCAAATAGCCCATCCAATAGGTATTAAGAGTATTAAGTCGAGATAGCTTACCATGGATTCAAAATTGAGCTTTTAACGCAAAATTCGCCCAGGAAATTGGGTGGGTTTTCGACATTCCATCGTTGGCAAGCTAAGGGCGAATGAAAACAACATTTTTTGTATTACTAATTGTCAGGTCGCACTAACTTTGACCCTTATAAAAATACTTCGTATGAATACTTATGATGTAGTAGTGATCGGCTCTGGTCCTGGTGGATATGTGGGGGCGATTCGTTGCGCACAATTGGGCTTGAAAACAGCATTGGTTGAGCGCTACAACAGTTTAGGCGGCACTTGCCTAAACGTGGGTTGCATTCCTTCTAAGGCTTTGTTAGACTCTTCGGAGCACTACCATCAAGCGGTTCATACGTTTGCCGAACATGGCATCGATTTAAAGTCGGCACCAAAGGTGAATTTGGAGCAAATGATCAAACGCAAACAAGGTGTAGTGGATCAAACGGTAGGAGGCATTCAATTTTTGATGAAAAAAAATAAAATTGATGTCTACCACGGCCATGGATCTTTTGCTGATAAGAACACAGTGAGTATAGCTAAAGCAGATGGTACTACCGAGCAAATCACCGGTAAAAATGTGATCATCGCCACCGGTTCGAAACCATCGACATTACCGTTTATTGAGGTGGATAAAAAACGTGTAATTACCAGCACCGAGGCCCTTCAGATGAGTGAGGTGCCAAAACACCTGATCATTATTGGGGGTGGGGTAATTGGACTGGAGTTAGGAAGCGTATATGCACGATTAGGTGCTAAAGTGAGCGTGGTAGAATTCATGGATAGTTTGATTCCAACAATGGATCGCACCATGGGTAAAGAACTTCAAAAATCACTGAAGAAAATTGGGTTCGAATTTTTCCTATCGCACAAAGTGAAAGATGTAAAGGCCAAGGGCAAATCGGTTACTGTGAAAGCAGATAATGCCAAAGGTGAAGAAATAGTGCTTGAAGGAGATTACTGTTTAGTAGCTGTGGGCCGCCGTCCCTACACGGACAATCTTGGTCTCGATAAAGCAGGCGTTTCCGTTGATGAGCGCGGAAGAGTGGCGGTAGATGATCATTTGCAAACAAATGTTCCGGGCATTTATGCAATTGGAGATGTAGTGAAAGGCGCTATGCTCGCCCACAAAGCGGAAGAGGAAGGAACATTTGTGGCGGAATACATTGCCGGCCAAAAACCACACATTAACTACAACCTTATTCCGGGTGTAGTGTACACGTGGCCAGAAGTAGCTGCGGTGGGATATACCGAGGAACAGCTAAAAGAAAAAGGTGCAAAATATAAAGTGGGTTCATTCCCATTTAAAGCCAGTGGACGAGCGCGCGCAAGCATGGATCTCGATGGGTTGATCAAAGTATTGGCTGATGCTGAAACAGATGAAATCCTTGGTGTTCACATGATTGGTCCACGCGCAGCCGATATGATTGCGGAGGCGGTAGTAGCCATGGAGTTTAAGGCAAGTGCTGAAGATATCGCGCGCATTTCGCATGCTCACCCGACCTTCACCGAATCGTTCCGTGAGGCGGCTTTAGACGCTACAGCGAAACGAGCAATTCACATTTAATCGTCCATACAACATCTCTGAAAACCTTGGTGGCTCTATGTCTCTAAGGTTTTCTTTTTTTACAATAGAACTCGACAGCGTGTTGATTGTTAGGTTCAAAATGGTTTTTATATGAAAAGGAAAACAGCTGTATTACTTGTCAATCTTGGTTCTCCGGATAGTCCGGCACCAAAAGATGTGAAGCGATACCTTACTCAGTTTTTGAATGACCCACGTGTAGTGGACTTGCCTTGGCTGGGTAGAAAGTTGCTGGTAAATGGCATTATTGTTCCTTTTCGTTATCGCAAAAGCGCGAAAGTTTATCAAGAGCTTTGGACGGAGAACGGATCTCCTCTTGTGCATTACGGGAAGCAAGTCAAGCAATTACTGCAAGATCGTTTCAATGAAAACGAAACAAAGGTTTTTTTAGCCATGCGTTATCAAAACCCAAGCTTGATTACCACATTACTCGAGATCGAAAAATGGTCGGCTGATCATGTGATCGTGATTCCGATGTTTCCACAATACGCCTCTGCAACAACGGGAAGCGTGATGGATGAGGTGATGCGATTGATGAAAGATATGTATGTGATACCCGAGGTAACAATGGTCAATCAGTTTTATGATCATCCGTTGTATATCAAAGGATTTGTAGAAAACGGATCGACCTTTAACTGGAAGGAGTACGATCATGTTTTATTCAGTTATCACGGACTTCCTGAGCGTCAATTGGATAAAATTTATGACGACAGAAAGTGCAGCAATCACACATGTGAGCACGAAATAAACGAAGAGAACAGGTATTGCTATAAAGCAACTTGTTATGCCACCACGCGCGAGATAGCCAAAGGATTGGGCATACCAGAAGAGAAATATACTGTTTGTTTTCAGAGCCGCTTGGGCAAGGGTTGGATAGAGCCATTTTCTGATAGCATTATTCGAAAAATGGCGAGTGAAGGAGCAAAAAAATTACTGGTTTTTTCTCCTGCATTTGTGGCGGATTGTTTGGAAACGACCATAGAGATTGGAGAGGAATATCAGGAGTTGTTTGAAGAGTTGGGTGGTGAAAAAATACAACTAGTGCCTAGTTTGAACGAAAGTCGAACTTGGATTGACTGTCTAGAAGATTTGGTGAAGACTAGAACGGTGAAAGCCTAATATTTTTAACACGAATAATGGACTTTTCTGTTTGGGGTGGAATAAAAATTTTCCGAAATTTGGGTTATATGTAATACAACCCACGGCGAATCACCCCTCTCTCCTTCTTGTTTCATTTGAAGACCGAAAACTAATGCGTGGTTTAGTTCTTGGGTGAATTGAAAGAAGGCCACAGGTGAGGAGCTGTGGTTTATTTTTTAAACCAACTCGAGTACATAACGTAGTTGTTGCTAATGCGCTGAATTTCTTCCTCAAACAATTCTTTCGATACTTCCTTTACTTTTTTCGCGGGAACTCCAGCCCAAATACTGCCTTCGGCTACGTGTGTGCCTTCGAGTAAAACGGCGCCAGCAGCAATAATGCTATTGCTTTCAATGATACAGTTGTCCATTACGATACTCCCCATGCCAATCAGAACATTATCGTGAATAGTACAACCGTGAACTAACGCGTTGTGGCCAATAGAAACATTATTCCCAATAATTGTGGGAGCTTTTTGATAGGTGCAATGGATCACCGCACCGTCTTGCACGTTCACTTTATTTCCCATTTTGATATAGTGCACATCGCCTCGAATAACGGCATTAAACCAAACGCTGCACTGATCGCCCATGGTTACCTCGCCTACAATAGTTGCGTTTTCGGCGATGTAGCAATCATTGCCCATAATGGGGCTAATACCACGAACGGGAAGAATAAGAGGCATAAGAAATTATTTATGCCTCAAAGATGAATCTTTTTTTGAAGACTATCGCGTATGCTGAATCAAAAGCGTACCCCATGCTTTATTTCCAACCGTGTAAACCCCCGAAGGAAATTCGCTCATGTCTATTTGAACGGAGTGACGCCCAAGCGTGTTCTCAATCAAAACCAAACGACCTTCAGCGTTGCGAATTTCAATGCTCGTGTTTTGGTTGATAACGCTTTGAGGGACCTGTATCGTGAGTACATCGCTCACCGGGTTGGGGTAGGCACTGAAAAGCTGTACCGCTTCGTTGTCATTCACACCCAGTGTTAAATCGCAGGTGACCATGTCGCCAGGGTTATCCCAGGTAAGGGTTCCGTTTTC
>JBDKGH010000021.1:0-13179 GCA_039798265.1 Bacteroidota bacterium
ATGTAGTAATATAGTGTTGCTCTATCCAAATAAAACACCAAGAAAAAGCCAAAAGGCATAACTGCATTCATGACCAATTATAGTGCTGAAGAAAAATGCTTCAAATAATTGGTTAAACTAAGGTGGTCCAACCGATTTGTATATTCAGAATGTGGCTGCACGGATTCCATTAAAGGAAGAACTTGGCATCAAAGACAGAGCAAATCATGAAAACATGATGATTCCTGTGCCGATAATGTGATGTTCCATATAATCAAGATTCCGATTTCAGTTGCCTTTGGGATTATATATCAGAACAGAACAGTACAACAAAAAAGAAAAACGCAAACTGCCTCGTGAGCGGGTGAGCAGAAAGTATTGTGAAAAAGTGTTGAGTTTGATGAGGGCAAAATGGGTGATTCTATATCAGGTAAAAAAGGCTGTATGAAAGGTTCGAAAAGATTAGTGATCGCGGATGTGGTAAGTCTATCGAGCTATCAGGACCACGGAATCAGCAATCGAAACGCACGTCTAAGATCTGGAGATCACGGAAACAGCCTGTAAAATGATAATATGATATAAGGATGAAATCCATCAATCTTACGGGAATCATTTTCAAAGACACCATTCTATGTTTCTGGGATTGAAAATCCCAACTTTGTCAACCCCGACCCCAAGTCGGGGATCGCGGATGCTGCTCGTGAAAGATAGCATCCTAGCTACCGGGGATTGAAAATCCCAGCTTTGTCAACCCCGACCCCATGTCTGGGATCACCGATGCGGCCGGAACTATGATAAAACGAAAAAAAAAGGCGCAGCCTTTAACTTAAAAATTTTTCATTTTCATTTTAATTTTTCATTTCCATTTTACACACTTCACATTTCCCCCTCCATTTTCGTTTTTAATTTTTACTTGTTACTTATTATTTCGTTCTTTTTTTTTTTTCAAAAAAAAGAAGGGCTTTTTCGTTTTAGATTGTATCTTAGGTGATTAACCTCTAACCACTACTACGCTTGAGATCATTTCTATTCGCCATTATTGTTATTTTTTGCAATCACCTCTTTGCACAAACACCTTTTGAACTTAATACACTTATTGAATCAAAAAGCAGTGTAGAACATATAACTCCTTTGGGAGAAAATTTTCTAGTTCAACTCAGAGGTGGTCATCCGTTGTACAACTCCTATCACTATCAATGCCTCAATACAAGTGGCGAGTTGGTATGGGAACTGAATGATGGTTTTACTTACATGCAACACACGCAAGCTTGCGTTCGTGACGATGGTTCAGTGGTCATCTTTAACTTCGATAATGGCTGCGATTATATTTCCAGTGCTTTTGAAGTATTGATCGTTAATGCTCAAGGTGACATCATTAATCAATGGGTTTTTTCGGATATAGATAATTCACCATTGGTTGCTGAGTACACGTTAATGACCGCATTAGCCAATCAAAATACCCTAGCCATCGGTTCGCAGCAAGGCCTGCAATTGTTTGATTTAAACACAGGAACTTTAGGGCCTATCATTCCAGTGGATTCGGATGTTATGCCACTCGAAATAGTGGTAATGGATCAAGAACAACTGGTTTTTTATAATGGACTAAAGGCTGTTATCATCAACTGGATGTCTTCGGCCACCACGAGTTTTGATTTCGTTCAGCCTACTCAAAAACTCTCACTGCACGGTGAAGCGTTTTATGCCATTGAAAATATGGCCATTCGGAAGTATTCGCTAGATGGTGTTGTCCTCGAAACATATACGTTGAATGAGGGAACATTCATTGCTCATAGCACATGGAATTCAAACGTATTGATGGCAATTGTTAGTCATCCGACTGCATGGGAGGAAGCGAAAATTTTTAGTGAAACATTAAGTGAATTGGGGAGCTTCGAAATAGTAGATTCTCATTTATTTGACATCAGCACTTTTGAAAATGCAGGTGATCAATATTGGCTGGGCGGCACCAATAGAACCTTGGATAATAGCGGCTGGAGAGCGGTTGTCAAATCTTATCCATTTTTTAGCGAACCGTTCATCACTCAGCAGGATATCGGCGTTACAGATGTTCAATTTAGTAATTTGCATTTCATAGCAACGCAAGGAGCAGCGCCACCAAATATTTTATACGCTTTGGTAGGCGACATAGAAGTATCGGTGACTAATTTTTCGGAGAATACAGTTCAGGATTGGTCCGTGCATTATAATCTACCCATTTTTTTTCCACCTCCTTTTTGCTCGAGTGCGGTGGATTTTCGGACAAGTACCACCGCTATTGAAGTGGGGCAAACGAGCTCCATCACTATGTTGAATGTGCCATTGACTTATGCCTATAATTTGGAAGATCAGGAAGTGACCAATTTTTCCTATTGCATTTCTTCTCTCGGCCCTAACAACTTCTTAGACGATTACCCCGACAATGATTCCTTTTGCATCGAAAGTTCAGCGATCTACACGGGTGTGAAAGAAATGGATGCTCTTGGCTTTTCTTATCTAATCCAAGAAGAATCCATTCAACTCACCTGCAACGACGCCATTCAATATGTGCTAGTTGACATGCAAGGCCGTGTGATTGATTTAGGTAAAAAGTCAAAAGGCACCAACACCATTTCTACCCAAGCACTTTCATCGGGTATTTACGCAATCACCCTTTGGAATCAGCAGTTTTCGAAAACTATACGTTTTTCTAAATAAAGAAAGAGATGAAAAAAGTACTACTCCTTATGCTACTTGTTGAATGCTTCGTGCACAAGGCAAATGGGCAGTTGACAGAAGTGCAATACTCTTCTACTCAAAACATGCACTACACGCGTGTAGAAAAGAGTGCTGATGGTTATTACGCTTTCGGGTTGGGAAATAATTCATCGTATCTAGACGCCCCGTATTTGGCCAAATTTTCTTCCAATACCTTGACCACTGGAATTGAAAATTTGCCTATTACACTGGTGGACTATATTCGTGTAAACGACACCTTGGAATATGGTCTAAGTGCATTTCCCGCTTGCGATTTTTCTTCGGTGGCAACCTACATGTTTGCTTCTGTGGTGGAGTTTGATGGAAATTTGAATGAAGAAAACACCTTCAGTTTTTCAGGTGAAAATCTTAACTCTTATTTGAGGCCACAATTGCACTTGGTGAACGATTCTCTCCTGCTCATTTATGGCGGTCAATATGTTTACACCATGAACCTGCATTCTCAAGAATTTGTCGAAGGTTTTTTAAATGTTTTTCCTTCCGACTACCATGCGGTGAGTATAGGTAATAATGAAGTGGTGCTTTACAACGAAGGGTACATCTATCGTTTGAACGTCCTCACTCTTGAAGTAATTTTATTAGCGGAGACCAACACCCTTCAATCTTTGGCTTGGAGCGCCCCGCATCAAGTTCGATTGTTCGATAGTTATGTAGCGCTTTATGATGATCAAGAAGTGCAACTGGCGAGTTTCATTTTTCCCTCATCTGAGCTTTCTACTGCACAAGTAATAGTAGAGAATGGTACCATAAAAGTGATGACCGAAGAGGTGAATGATCATTCGAAAAGGGTTTACACCTTCGATCTCAATCTCAATTTGCTCGAAACTTTGCTTCTCGACGATGCGGATGAATTAAATGTAGAGTATTTTTTATGGCTAGAAGATCGTGTTTTTTTAGCAGGTAATCGACGTCCCAATAGTAACTGTCATCAACTAAATTTTCGGTATAACGATTTTAATGGACAGGTCATTTCTCCGAGAACAGAAGATGTTTCAATAGATAATGTTCAGGTGAATAATATTCATACCATTATCAATAGTTTCCCGTCGGGCGTTTTTTCGATGGTGGTTAGAGGTGATGTTCAAGTTACGGTAACAAACCATTCTGATGTGCCGGTTTCTTCTTATTGGTTGACATGGCAGGTATTCGAACAAGCAAATGGAATGACTCCGGAATGCCACATAGGGGAAGGGATACGCTTCAATCAACCCT
This sequence comes from Bacteroidota bacterium, assembly GCA_039798265.1. Taxonomy (GTDB): domain Bacteria; phylum Bacteroidota; class Bacteroidia; order Flavobacteriales_D; family Sanyastnellaceae; genus JBDKGH01. Next base: position 3,946 of record JBDKGH010000021.1, read on the forward strand.
TCCAAGAATTGGCACCGGGCCAAACTCTTACTTTATCCTATAATAACACCTTTATCGGATCATTTTGGCCTCAAAGCGTAGGCACTACTTTCAATCATGTATTTTGTATCACTTCATTAGCCCCAAATCAGTTCATCGATAAAGATCAATCTAATGATACGTATTGCGCACAGATTGAGCATGTCATCACATCCGTTGAAGAATTGAATACGGGATCATTCGTGCTCCAAAAACTAAACGGATCATGGCTATGCACCAACGTGCGTGGCGCACAAATTGAATTATTCGACCTCACAGGACGATTGTTACTCCGAACTAGAAGTACAGAAGATCAATTCTTTTTACCTGAAGTAAAAGAAAACGCGACATTCACTTTGGTGCGAATTACCAAAGGCGAAGAACAACTGGTTCAGAAATTAAGCGACTTTTAAGGGAGGATTACCCAACCAACGCAAATAGGCAATGTGCGATTTCATCGCCATCCCAAACGTGCGATATACATTGTACCTCACTCCATGGCGCTCACAAACTTTGGCGATAATGGGTTGTATGTCTCGGTAATGAACGTGACTAATGCCAGGCACCAAATGGTGAATCACCTGAAAGTTGAGACCGCCCAACATCCAGTTGGCCACACCACTGGCTGGCGCAAAATCGGCTGTTGTTTTGATCTGATGAATAGCCCACTCATCTTCTATAGAAAGGGTCTTGTTATTGGCATCATGAAAATCGGTCGCCTCTACCGCATGCGCCATTTGAAACACTAACGAAAGTGTTAACCCAAAAATCGCATTAAAGAATAAGTAGCCGATGATAAAAGGCTTGAAGCCCAACATCATAATGGGGACAACAATATAGAATGCGATATAAAAGGCTTTTGAAACCCAAAATATAATGTGCTCCGAAAGTGGAATTCTCATCGGCGTGCCTGATACTGATCGTTTAAAATACTTGTCAGAGTCCGTTAATAGCGCCCATAAGATGGTACTGATGGCATATAAGAAAAACATGTACACGTGCTGGTACCGATGAATTTTTTTATGTGGCTGCGACTCACAGTGGCGAAGCACAGGCACTTTCATAATGTCATCATCAATTCCATCGATGTTGGTAAAAGTGTGGTGAATGCGGTTGTGTTTCAGCTTCCAGATGTACTGATTACTGCCCAATAAATTCATGCTGTAACTCATCACCTCGTTAAGCGCATGACTGCTGCTGTAACTGCCGTGACACGCGTCGTGCATTACGTTAAAACCTATCAAGGCCATCACTAACCCAAATAAGCCGGATAGCAAAAAGGAAATCCATCCGATGGGTAATACAAATACGATGAGGATATACAAGCTAAAAAAAGCCGTAAGCAGTATTATGCTTTTTGAAAACAACCTCCAGTCGCCAGTGCGCTTGCGGTTGGTGCTTTTAAAGTATTGATCGATCTCAGAAAGCAAGTCATCATAAAAGGGACTTCCTTTCGCTGCAAATTGGGCTTTATTCAAGTGACAACAGGTTTCCTACAAAGAACGGCAACAAATCCGTTCAACAAACGAATTATTTTTTTCGCACCATCATAAGTCCATCACGAAGGGATAGCAAAACGTTTTCTACCCGCTCATCTTCAGTGATGCGTTTGTTCAATTGCTGGAGTACTTGGGTTTCTAAATCTTTTGGTGCCGCGGGGTGTATCACCTTACCGCTCCAGAGCACATTATCGATCAGTATAACGGCTCCCGAGGGCAGAGCAGGTACAAGCATTTCATAATAGTCGAGATAACGATCTTTGTCCGCATCCATAAATACGAGATCATATCTGTTGTCCATCGTTTTCAGTAGTTCAAACGCATCTCCGTACACGCATTTGATCTGATGGGCAAAGGCAGATTGGGCAATGTACTTTTGATGTATCCAATTCAACTCGTCATTGATGTCCATCGTGATGAGCTCGCCATTCTCCGCCAATCCTTCAGCTAAACAAAGAGCGCTGTATCCGGTATATGTCCCAATCTCTAATATGCGTTTGGGACGAAGCATCTTCGAAATCATGCTCAAATAACGGCCTTGTACATGCCCACTGAGCATACGCGGCATCACTACTTTTTGCCATGTTTCTCTGGTCAGGGCTTGTAAGAGCTCAGATTCACCGCGGGTGTGCTGTTCAGTGTACTGTTCTATTTCTTCGGGTAAAAAATGCATGGCAAATGAAATGGAGCGCAAAGGTAAACTTAGAATTACCTTTGCCGCATGAACTTAATGGAGCTATCTGATTTATTGCGCGCTTGGCTTACCGACAAAGGCGTAAATGGATCTTTTTTATCTCTGCTGCACCTGCTAGTGGGCTTGGCTATTCTAGCGGCGGCGTGCGCCCTTGTATGGGCCATTACCCGATTCATTATTATCCGATTGGTAAAAAGAATGGTCACACGCACCCAAGCTACTTGGGATGACCGCCTTTTTGAAAACCGCGTTTTCCGCTCACTGGCCCTCATTGTTATTGCGGTGATCATCGCCAATGCAATGCCCATTCTTACACGCGATTATCCTAACTGGTCGGGCTTGTTAGTAAAGGCCTCCAAAGTGTACATCGTGCTTTCCATCATGTTTGCCATCAATGCTATTCTCAATTCTGTGGTGGGCATATTGGAAGATTTGCAGGAATTGCGCGATAAGCCCTTGCGCAGCTACAAGCAGGTAACCAAAATTGTGTTTTACCTGGTTGGTATCGTGCTCATTTTGGCCATTGCCTTGGGGCAATCGCCACTCTACATTCTCGGTGGATTCGGTGCGGTAACGGCCGTGCTCTTGTTGATCTTCCGCGATCCTATCCTTGGTTTTGTAGCCAGTATTCAAATGAGCGCGATCGACCTCGTTCGTATCGGCGATTGGATTACAGTGGATAAATACGGCGCTGATGGAGAGGTAATTGAAATTAACCTAACTACCGTGAAAGTCCGCAACTGGGATATGACGGTTACCATCGTTCCGAGTTATGCCTTGGTCAGCGAATCGTTTCGCAACTGGCGAGGTATGCAAGAAAGCGAAGGCCGACGCATCAAACGACACTTAAATATTAAAATGTCCAGCATTCGTTTTTGTGACGATCATCTGTTCAATCAACTCTTGCGTATAGAATTAATCAATGGTTACCTCATTGAACGACAGAAGGAAATCCTGGCTTATAACGCTAATCATAAAGTAGATAAAACGCTTTTGCTCAATGGCAGGCACATGACCAATGTGGGTATTTTTAGAAAATACTTGGAAGAATACATCGGTAAAAATCCGAACATCAACAAGGAAATGACCTTTATGGTGCGCCAGCTTCAGCCTACTGAAAATGGCTTGCCCATTGAGATTTACGCTTTTTCAAAAGAAAAAGAACTGGAAGTATTCGAAGCTATTGCTGCGGATATTTTCGACCATATTCTAGCTGCCGTGCCGTTTTTCGAATTGGAAATATTCCAAAGTCCAAGCGGTAGCGATATGCGCCAACTCACCAATCGCGATAACGAGAAAGAAAGATGGGACGAAAAGATGTAATTCTTCAGTTGGCCATCTTTACTATCGTGGCCATGCCGCTGGTGGCCATATTATTCGATCGATTTACCGATACGGTTGATTTGGCTTCAGCTATCATGGGACCCTGGGAATGGTGTAAACAAATAATCCTGGGAATTCCCGTGGGCATTGTTGCCGCCATCGGAGCGCAATTCATCATCGAACGCCCTTTTATGCAAGAGGTTCACGTGAAGTACTCTTCTGTGCTCGGCAATTTTAAGCTCAATTGGAATGAAATCGTTTTGGTATCCCTGTGCGCAGGTGTAGGGGAGGAGTTACTTTTCCGCGGTGCTATTCAGCCTTTCGCTGGAGTCCTCATCACATCAATCGCTTTTGTCGCCATTCATGGTTATCTCAATCCTAAAGATTGGCGAATGAGTGTCTACGGGATCTATATGACTGCGGTAATCGTAGGTCTCGGTATAATGGCTGAAAAATGTGGTCTGTTATCGTCTATCGCAGCGCATACCTTGATAGATATTTATTTGTTACACAAAATGAATGCTTCTATGAGTGAAGCACCAATGCATGAACAAGAAGAAATCGAATAGCTTGAGCGACCTCGGCGGATTGGTGTTCTCTACAAATCCGAATGCCATGAACAACAGCGAACCTGAGCCAGAAGAATCACTGGCGCCAGGGCAGCAAGATCTGCGCGTTTGGTTAGAAAAAAATCACCGGGGAGGAAAAATCGCTACCGTCATCAAAGGCTTCGTTGGCAATGCAGATGACCTCGAAGATTTGGGTAAAAAATTAAAAACCAAATGCGGCACCGGTGGTTCTGCAAAAGAAGGGGAGATTATCATCCAGGGCGATCATCGCGATAAAATAGTCGGCTTTCTAACCCAGTGGGGATACCGCTGCAAAAAGGCAGGCTCTTAATTTTTTTATAGAAAAAATAGAAATGAAAATATCAGTCAAAACATTCCAACACCTCGAAAAGGTTGCCATCGACGAACTTCAAGCACTGGGTGCTACGGATATCGAAGTAGGCCGCCGCATCGTCCACTGCGAAGGGGATTGGGAGTTGGTATACCGTGCTAATTATGAAATGAGAACCGCACTGCGCGTGTTGATTCCCATTCATTCCTTCCACATCCGCCGTGATGAGGATTTATATGCACGTGCAGCCAAGTTTGACTGGGAGCAATTGCTAGGCATTGATCAAACTTTTGCAATTGACCCTTCTATTTTCTCTGACCATTTTCGTCACCCTCACTATGCATCTCTTCGCCTGAAAGATGCAATAGCCGATACCTTCACTAAAAAGTACGCCCGACGTCCAGATGTTAATGCAAACTTTCCAGATGTCCTTTTTCACCTGCATATAGATCAAGATAAAGTGACGATTTCGCTCGATAGTAGCGGTTCTTCACTCAATCAACGCGGATATCGCAACGAAGGTGGCCAAGCTCCTATCAACGAAGCGCTAGCGGCCGGTATGCTTTTGTTAGCAGATTGGAACGGCGATCGCGATTTCTGCGATCCATTTTGCGGTAGTGGCACCATTGCCATCGAAGCAGCGATGATCGCGGCTAATATGCCCGCACAGTTCAATCGGCCTTCCTTTGGTTTTATGAAATGGAAAAACTTTCAAGAACCCATTTGGCGAGCTATTGAATTGAAAGCAGAAGCCCGCATGAAATCCCCTACGTGCCGCATTCATGCTTCTGATCTCAACGGAAAACAATTGAAGATCGCTTTGAAAAATGCAGCATCGGCTGGCGTTGATAAATATATCGACTTCCAAGAACGCAATTTCTTCGATATTGAACCCGAAGTAGAACAGGGAATGGTAGTGACTAATCCGCCCTACGGTGAGCGCCTCGAAGAAAATGACATGGCCGAATTGTTTGCCAATATCGGCTCCCGCATGAAACACTTCTGGCCAGGTTGGACATTTTGGTTTATTTCTTCTTCGCCTGCTGCCTTTAAGTCCGTTGGTCTGCGACCTTCACGTAAGTTCGAGCTGTTCAATGGGCCTCTGGAGTGCCGATTCATGCGCTACGACCTCTTTAAAGGCAAAAAAGGACATCGCCCCGAAGAGGAGAGTTCTAGATAACATAACGTTCTCTTTACAACTGAAGCTCCGCCGTTCGGGTATATTTGTCGTTCAATCCTATTTAAAAACATGGCTAGTCGTCTAAACGATATTCTACAACTCCTTGTGCCAAAAGACAAGAAGTTTTTTCCATTGTTCCAAGAAGCCTCTCGAAACATGGTGCAAAGCACTCAAAGTTTGCACGATGCATTAAAGGCCGATAGCGTTACGCGCTTAAACTCCCACAAGGAAATTGATCGTTTAGAAAAACAAGGAGATGAGTACACTCACATCATCATCAAAGAATCCGCAGCTAATTTCATTGTGCCATTTGATCGTGAAGATATCCAATACCTAGCTGTTAAAGTTGACGACATTGTTGACTTTATTTACGGTATGTCTAAGCGCATCGAACTGTATAAAATCCACAAGTTTCCTGCATCATTTGTTCAAATGAGCGAGTGTTTGTTAGAAGGAGCGAAGCACTTGGATTTTATCATTCAAAACCTCAAGTATCTTGACTATACAGAGGAAATCAGCGCGGCCATTGCCCATGTGCGTGTTCAAGAGAAAAAGGTAGAAGAATTATACGATCAAGCTATTTTGTCCTTGTTCTCCATGGAAATTGATCCAATGGAACTCATGAAATTGCAAGAGGTTTATTCGGGTATGAACGAGACAGCTGATCGTTTGGAAGAAACGGCGAGCGTTTTAGAGGGAATTTTACTCAAGTACACCTAATCCCTGTTTTCCTTATTTTCTATTACTTTCACGCCAAATTGAATAGGCGTGAAAGATGCTATTGCCTTAATCACTGGAGCTACATCAGGCTTCGGTAAAGCCATTGCCGAGTTGTTCGCTCAGCATGGAATGTCCATCATCATTACCGGTCGACGTCAAGAGCGCTTGACAGAATTGCGCAATCAGCTTACAGAAAAGTATGCGGTGCGTGTGCTCGATTTGTGTTTTGATGTGCGCGATCGATCGCAAGTAGAAAGCCACCTCGGTTCGCTTCCCGATACTTGGAGCGAGGTGGATATACTCATTAATAACGCCGGGCTTGCACTCGGTCGTGATCCCATACACCAAGGCCAATGGGCTGATTGGGAACAAATGATCGACACCAATATCAAAGGATTGCTGTACGTAAGTAAAGTAGTGTCCAATGGTATGGTGCAACGTAAAAAAGGAACCATCATCAACATTGGATCCATTGCAGGACGCGAGGCATATGCAGGTGGCAATGTCTATAGCGCTACAAAATTCGCTGTCGATTCGTTGACGAAGAATATGCGTATTGATCTAGCTCCTTTTGGTATCCGCGTAGGACAGATCGCTCCGGGCGCAGCCGAAACTGAATTCAGCGTGGTACGCTTTCATGGCGACCAACAAAAAGCCGATGAAGTATATAAAGGATTTCATCCACTGGTAGCCCAAGATATCGCCGAGGCGGCCTGGTTTATGGTTTCACGGCCAGCGCACGTCTGCATCAACGATATCTGGATCATGCCTACTGCCCAATCAAATGCTTCTACTATAAATCGTCACTAATGCGTTACTCTATCTCTTTTTTTCTTTTAATGCTTCTTCTTTCTTCTTGTGGTTTCAAAAATGAAGAAGCAGACCTCATTATTCACAATGCCCGTATCTATACGGTCAACGATGCGTTTGATATCGTAGAGGCGATGGCCATCAAAGATGGAAAAATCATAGCCCTCGGACCAGAGCGAGAAATACTGAATAAATACAACGCCCCTGAAGTCATTGATGCCGGCAAACGCTCGGTATATCCGGGCTTCATTGATTCACACTGTCACTTCATGGCCTATGGACATACTTTGCAAGAAGCGAACCTGGTGGGTACAAGTTCGTGGTCTGAAGTGCTGGAAAAAGTAAAAGCTCAAGCACAACGTAAAAAGGAAGGGTGGATCATAGGACGTGGCTGGGACCAAAACGATTGGACGGATGTCGCCTTTCCTACCTGCAAGGAACTCGATACTTTATTCCCTGATAGACCTGTTTATCTAACACGTATTGATGGCCATGCCGCTTTAGTAAACACCAAAGCCATGCAGTTGGCGGGCATCACAGCCAACACCCAACCAATAGGAGGCAGAGTAGAAGTGCAAAACAATCAATGCACAGGATTGCTCATTGATAAAGCGATGGACTTAATTGAGCGTGTATTGCCAGCGCGAACCCGAGAAGATAAAATCGACGCTTTATTAAAAGCACAACAAGAGTGCTTTGCAGTGGGCCTCACGACCGTCGATGAAGCAGGTCTTTCTTTTAAAGACATAGCCTTGATTGATTCCTTGCAAAAGGCCGAGCAATTAAATATGCGGGTGTATGCTATGCTCAGTGATACCGATGAGAACTTCGATTATTACTTAGAAAAAGGAATTGATACAACTTCCGCCTCGCTAACCGTACGTAGTTTTAAATTTTACGCAGATGGAGCCTTGGGGTCTCGTGGGGCGTGTTTGTTAAGTCCATATGAAGACTTATTATCAGCTAATCGAGTAGAGTATGGGTTTTTATTGGATACCATCAACCATTATCGTCAACGGTATGCACAACTCTATATGAAAGGATTTCAGGTGTGCACCCACGCCATTGGCGATTCGGCTAACCGCGTCGTGCTGCAGTTGTATAAAGAGCTCTTGGGAGGAACGAATGATTTACGCTGGCGAATAGAACATGCTCAAGTCGTATCGGAGCAGGACGTCCCCTTGTTTGCACAGCTAGGTATCATACCCAGCGTGCAACCCACGCATGCTACCAGCGATATGCCTTGGGCTTGGGAGCGGTTGGGAAGAAACAGAATTCGTCGTGCCTATATATATAGAGAATTAAAAGAACAACTTGGACTATTGGCCTTGGGCACCGACTTTCCCGTGGAGGGCATATCGCCTTTCGCTACGTTCCGCAGTGCCGTGTATCGCACCAATAGTAAGGGAGAGCCGAAGGGTGGGTGGCAACATGACAATGCCATCAGTAAAGAAGACGCCTTGCGAGGTATGACTATTTGGGGAGCGATAGCGAACCATGAAGAAAACCGCAAGGGAAGTATAGAAATAGGTAAGTACGCTGACTTTGTGATAGTTGAGCAAGATATGATGCAGATAGAGGAGGAAGAGTTGAACCAAATGCAGGTGAAGGCCACTTATGTGGGCGGTCGTAGGGTATATGAAAAAGCGCGTTAGAATGCGGCTTTCAGAAAAAAAATCAAAATTTTTTCTTGTGACTTTCAGTGCGTTACAGCTTTTTTGAAATTTTTTTTCATCAGACACTTGCACATGTAAAAAAGACTCGTACATTTGCACCCGCTTTTAAGGATAACAACAACGTTCTTTGACAAACATTAAAAGCACTTTTGAAAAGTCGATCAGCAAAGGGATTCAGACGTTTTCGGTCTCTGAAAGGAGTCGAAAAAAAAGATGAAAAAAAGTTTGGTTGGAAAGAAAAAGTGGTTGTATGTTTGCACCCCGAATTGAAAAAGTCAGTTCGCGGAAAAGTGAAAAAAAATGTTCTTTGAAATAATGCAGCAGTAGACAGGTAATTTTTAATAAGCCAGATAAGATTAAACTTTTTACAATGGAGAGTTTGATCCTGGCTCAGGATGAACGCTAGCGGCAGGC
>JBDKGH010000022.1:0-5111 GCA_039798265.1 Bacteroidota bacterium
GGGAGATAATGACGATGCCAATAGAATGATGATTCAATTTGCCGCACAAGCTCCCAATGATTCGCGCGCAAAAGCATACCTAAAAGCTACTGAAACCGGCTTGAAGTTTAAGGAGATTAAATCTAATACCATCATTCGGTCAGCGAAAATAAATACACGTGAAAGTGAGTTATGCGCTCTTCGTAAAAACGGTGTAACCTACTATACTGCGAGTGGACATAACAAACATGCCATAAAGCGTATACATGACTTCAACAATAAGGCTTTCCTCGACATTTACGCCACTAAAGATAGTCTTCTCGATGGCACAGAAAACGCTATAGAAAAGGCTCTACTGCATTCATTGGTGAACACAAAATTTCATGATGGTCCTGCGTGTATTAGCGCAAAAGGAGATCTGATTTTTTACACCCAAAACAGTTTCACCAATAAGAAACTTGGAAAAGACAGCAAAGGTATTACCCAACTTAAAATTTATGCATGCGCACTAGCTGGCTATGCAGAACCCATTGAACTGCCCTTCAACAGTGAAGAATACAGTTGCGGACATCCTTCGGCATCTGCTGATGGTAAATGGCTTTATTTCACCTCAAATATGCCTGGAACCATTGGAGGCACTGATATTTGGAGAGTTAGCATTCAAGACAACAGCTATGGAACACCTGAAAACCTAGGGCCAACCATCAATACAGAAGGCAATGAAATGTTTCCGTTTATTCATGAAGACGGCACATTATACTTTGCCTCTAACGGTCATTTAGGTATCGGTGGTCTTGATCTTTTCGGGAGTGAATTCAATGGGAATAAATTCCTATCACCCATTAACCTTGGTACAAAATTTAATACCGCTTGGGACGATTTTGCATTCACTGCAAACAAAGCTTACAGCCTCGGGTACTTCACTTCCAATCACCCACATAACAATGGAGAAGATTGGTCAGACGACATCTATGTATTAGAAATGGATGGTCCCTTGTTTGAGAAAAAAAATGTACAAGGAATTATCAAAGACGATTCTGATGGAAAGCCATTAGCGAATGTAGTAGTGACATTAAAAGACGAGCAAGGCAATTCGCTTGGGGAATACACAACAGACGATAAAGGTAACTATTCATTCCCTATCAGCTCAGAAAGTAATTACACCCTTTCTTTGGTTTGTCCAGAATACAAATCGAAAGAGATCCGTTTTTCCGATAGCGAAGTGGACGGATCAAATCGAGTAGTGAAAGATGCCTCATTACTTCCCGATTTAATTAGCAATCAACTCATCGTGAATGTTAGAGATGCCAAAACCGGCGAACTTCTTTCGGCCACTGTCGCTTTCAAGTCGAACGATGAAAAAAGTGCAATACCTAACAAAGGAACTGACACTTCACCCGAATATAGCTACGACCTTAAACCGGCTAAACTTGGTCAGAACTATAGTTACACCATAATTGTAGAGAAGGAAGGCTATTTGCCCATGCAAACAACCCTTTCGGGCAAATGGGACAAATCGCGCAAAGCAGTGGCGAATATTTCTTTAAGTAAATTCCTTATCGGTCAAGACCTCGGAGCAATGATTGATGTAAAGCCTATTTACTTTGATAAAAACTCATCTGACATTCGAGAAGATGCAGCCATCGAATTGAACAAAATTGTAGAAGTAATGAAGCTCAATCCAACCCTCGAAATCGAGTTAGGATCTCACACAGATTGTAGAGCTTCAAAAGCCTACAATCAGTCCCTTTCTCAGCGCAGAGCTACTTCTAGTAAAGAGTATATTGTACAAAAAGGAATTGATGCCAAACGCATCAAAGGAAAAGGATATGGCGAATCACAACTCGTGAACATTTGCGAATGCGAAGAGAATGTGCCCTCGCCTATTTGTCCGGAAGAAGAGCACCAAGCCAATCGTAGAACGGTGTTTACGATTACGAAGATCTAGTTAAATAACACATTAACGTGTAGAGCGATTTCTTTCGGGGAGTCGCTCTTTTTTTTTGCATAAACTAAAATATGCGATAAAAATCAGGAGAGGTGCGTGGGAGTAGGAATAAGTAAAATTTGGAATTCTCGAAAAAAATTAGGTAAAGACCTTATAGGTCTAAGACCTATAAGGTCCTTTCCAAAAAAACATATATATGCCCTTAACGCATGCAACCGCATAACAAAATCAACCGAAGAGAAAAAGTCAAACCTTTACACCAACCTTATTAAAGTGGCCACTCCTACCCCTGCAATGAGATAAAGTACAATTACTCGGAACCGCTCTTCTGATATCTCACTTAGAATTCTCTTTCCTATCCACGTTCCGAGAATACTCACACCTATCAATCCGAAAACCCATTTCCATTGGGCCTGATGAATATACCCGTTGTTGTAATAAACCACACTTCTACTCAGATCTACCAACAAATCGATGAAGGCAGATGTGGCAATGAAGACCTCCATCCGCAATCTAAAGGCCGATAAAGCAATTCCACGCACTGCACCACCTGTACCTACCAAACCTGCCAAAAACCCAGAAACAAGTCCACTTGAAATAGATATAGAGGGTTTGTCACTCACCTTTAGTTTTTGCCAAAGCAATAAAAACGCACTAAAGAGAATCAGAAATATTGCCATGGTCCACTCCAACCAGAAACTAGGTGCCAAAGCGGACAGATAAGCGCCAATCACTACGCCGATAACGGAAGGAATTCCCACTAATAAAAATAAACGTTTATCAAATCCATGACGGAAGAGTGCAATTTTCACCAAGTTACTACTCACATGAAAAAGCGCAGTAATACCCAATACGGTTTCAAAATCGAAAAAATAACTCGCCACAGGGACAAAAAACAGCGAGCTTCCAAATCCCCCGATCGTACCCAAAATTTCAGCGATCAAAGCCGCAAAAAAGAACAATAAGGCCGTCATTGAGCTAAGGTAAGGTCAATCACAGCTTTAATCTCAAAAGAAATAGCCCAACGAAAGAATCCAACAATTACCAGACTTCTATACGTTTTCTTCCTCTAAAGCAACTTGTTAGTGATTGAATTTGTCTATATTTCGTATTCTTAACCCTAGAAACCCTTAACACATGAAAAAACTATTACTCAGTATTGCTGCCTTTGCTGCCCTCGGTTGGAATGCAAATGCGCAAGATTGTGACTGCATGATTCCTCTTGATGAAACATTTCAAGTAGTGCCATTCTGGGGAGGTCAAGCTCCCGATTATCGCAACGATGATGGATCTTCTGAAGAAATTGCACTTCCGTTCACCTTCGACTTTTTTGGTTTGCCACAAACCAGTTGTTACATCAACAACAATGGTAATATTTCTTTTGGTGGAGGCTATAGCTCCTTTACGGCTAGCGGATTTCCTATTCAAGGTTATGCTATGGTTGCTGCGTTTTGGGCTGACGTGGACACCCGCGATCTTGGAAGTGGTTTGGTTTACTATAAAGTAACCGATCACGCCATTATCGTTCGTTACAATGCCGTAGGCTATTTCTCTAATCAATCAGATAAGCTCAACGACTTCCAAATGATTCTTTCTGATGGTCAAAGTGATTTGATTGGTAACGGTCATAACATTAGCTTTTGCTACGGCGACATGCAATGGACCACTGGTAGCGCTAGTGCTGGAAGCAACGGTTTTGGTGGGTCGCCAGCAAACATTGGAGCTAACTCTGGAAACGATGTTAACTCTGGTTTGATTAGCGCCCTACAAATTGGTTTGTTCAACTTAGAAGGCAACAATTACGACGGTCCTTATGGAAACAATGATGGTATCGACTATCTAGACTATTCTAACATTAGTTTCGCTACTGGACTAGCCTCTGAAAACCAACCTCCAATTAACGTTTCTAACCTTTGTGACACTATCATTGGTAATCCTGGCGATACTTTGGTGTTCTACTTCTATGATGAATACATTCAAGACCTTGGTATCGACATCATCGACTCTAGCGGTGGATTTGATCCATTAGATTCACTCAGTGGATTTGTAATAGAAAACGGCATTATTCAAGAGCTTCGCGATATGGGCGATCGTAACGGTGATAACAACTACCTCGCACTAGTAATCGATCCATCCATTCCAGATGGCGTCTATAACATCATGATCAATGTTTCTGACAATGGAACTCCAGTAGCTACTTCGCATTTCCCTTACACCATTCAAATCGGTGAGGCCATTCCAAATAACCTTCAGGAAAAATCACCTCTAGCGATAACTCCTGTCATAAAAGAAGGAACACTGTTCTTTACTGGATTGGAAAACCAAACCGTTCAACAGTTCAACCTGTACTCAAGCACTGGTCAAAACCTCATTCAAACAGATCGTTTGATCAATGGAATAAACATGGACAACCTGCCTTCAGGTGTTTACCTATACTCCATGAAAGTGAATGGACGTTCTTACACTGGTAAGATCGCTCATTAATTTTCGTCCTGTTCCTTTTTAAAGGAAACGTGAAAAAAATAATCCGCATGAGAACTTTCTGATAAGAAGTTTCCATGCGGATTTTTTTATTTAAAAAAAGTCAGTCACCCTGAGCACCAAGGTTCGAAGGTTTTCTCTCCGAATTACTTTTTCAAATACGACCCCACAAATTCATCAAAAGCAGGAAGTGTTGTATCCTCATAGATCATGATGAATTGAGCGAACTGTATGTATCCATAAACATAGGGATCTGAAGACGCTTGCTCGTAATTCGTTCGCAGATATTCTTGAGGTGAAACGCCTGATGGAACAGGACTCTTCAAATTCTTCAACATCGTTTTTGCGCTCTCATAGCACTGATCTAACTGCGCTTGATTACCATGCTTTTTCCACCACAACATAGCTACGACATTTGCAAAATATTCATTTTCATAAGATCCAGGAACATTACCTTCCATCTCATCCTGAAGTGCATGAGCTAATTCATGAGGGAGATAAAAACCATTAAAGAAATATCCAAAAGCCTCCTTACCGGCCATCTCGCTGCCAGCCACTTCATAGAAAAATTGTTTTTGCTCAGTAATTACTTGACTCCAAATCGGAAGATTCGCCGTTTTTACAGCTCCCGATGGATCGAAATAAATCAAGTACGGAGTAGTATTCAAAACGGTAGTTACTTCAAATTTCAAATCAGGACTAA
>JBDKGH010000023.1:0-7499 GCA_039798265.1 Bacteroidota bacterium
ATGCGGACTTCAATTTTATCACTGATAATACCGCGGAGTTCAACACCGATGTACTTTCTACTTCTGCTGTTTTTTACCTAGAAGCCTATAACGAAACGGGATGTTTGAGCAACAGAGTGCCGGTGAATATTCCTTTTTATCCAACACCTCCTGCTCCAGAAATCAACGCCACCGCCTTGGCTATTTGTCCGGGCACATCGGCTATTCTCGCAGTTGATTCGCTGTATGGTATTTTGTGGAGCACGGGTTCGAATGCTTCATACATCGAAGTACTCGAGGCGGGTTCGTACAGCGTGAGTTATGTGAGCAACGGATGCGTAGGTCCTGAGGCGTATAAAGAAATTACCTTACTTCCCGTGCCCGATATGCCTACCATTGGTTTAACGGCCACTGGCGATTCGTTGATCACACAAGAAGGGTTTTCGTTTTACTCATGGACCTTTAATAACGAATTGTTGCCCGAAAGCAATTTTCAAATTGAAGCATCCGATGTAGCGGGCGACTATCAAGTGGTGGTATTCAATGAATCGGGTTGTTTCGCCCTTTCCGACGTGTTCAATTTTGTGCCGGATGGGGTAGAAAACAAGGCTGTTTTTTCCTACGTGTATCCTGTGCCTACAAGTGATTACATCAAAGTAATGTCGAACAACAATGCGCGTATCACTGCCGTTTTGTTTTCTGATGGCCGTGTGCTTTGGAGAGGAAGCGCGCTAGAGTTTGATCTTTCCAATTGCAGCAGCGGACACTACTTCATCGAAGTCACTCATACGGGCGGCAAGGAGTGGGAAAAAATCATTGTTTCTCACTAATAGCGTAACTTTACCCCATGCGAATTACAGAAAGTCAAGCGGAAGAAATTAAAGCCCTCGTAGCAAAGGCCAATCACATAGTGGTAACGAGCCACAAATCACCGGACGGCGATGCGGTAGGCTCTACACTCTCCGTTTATCAAGTGATCCGATCTCTCGGGAAAAAAGTAACCCCTGTTTTACCAGACGCGGTTCCTGATTTTTTACAGTGGATGAATGGTTTTTCGGACATCGTTTTTTTCGATAGCCAAACTGAAAAAGCGAAACAGTGCATTCACGAAGCGGATCTTATTTTTTCTCTCGACTATAATCACCTCAGTCGTGTAGGCGCCGCTATGGAAGCGGAATTGCGCCAAGCGAAAGCGTCGTTTGTGATGATTGATCATCACCAACAACCAGAGAATTATCCGGTAGTAACCTATTCGGATACGTCTGCTTGCAGCACCTGCGAAATGGTGTATCACTTTGTAGATCGCTGCGGATGGAAAGAACACATCACGCCCGAAGTAGCGGAGTGTATATACTGCGGCATCATGACGGATAGCGGTTCTTTCCGCTTCCCCAGTGTAACACCTGAAACGCATCACATTGCGGCGGATCTCATCGCGGGTGGTCTCGATCATGCACGCGTGCACCGCGAAGTGTATGATACCAACTTGCTCGATCGATTGAAGTTGATTGGTTATTCGCTCAACGAAAAACTCGTGGTATTACCCGAAGCGGCTGTAGCCTACATCTGGCTCACGCAAGAGGAATTGAAAAAGTTCAATTATCGTTCAGGCGATACGGAAGGCTTGGTCAATCAAGCCCTCAGCATCAGTGGTATCAAATTAGCCGCTTTCTTCCGAGAAGGCAACAACGAAATAAAAATTTCCTTCCGTTCAAAGGGGTCTTTCGATGTCAATCAATTGGCGCGCGAGTCGTGGAGTGGCGGTGGACATAAAAACGCAGCAGGCGCTTCTTCGCAATTGTCGATGAGCGAAACACTCGAGCGTTTTGTCAATCAAATGAAAGAAAAAGCACCTCAAATTATTGCATCATGAAATACGCGTGGGTAGGGTTCTTATGGATTTTCATCAGTTGCAATGGTTGCCGCGATAAGCAGGCCGCTAGCGAGATGACCTATGAGGAAATGCAAAAGGAATTGATCGAAACCAATAAAGCCAAACTCAAAGAAGAGAAAGCTGCGATATTGAAATTCATCGAGAAGAAAAAATGGAAGATGACCGAAACGGGCACGGGCTTGTTTTATGAAATCTACCAAAAAGGTTCAGGTGAAAAAGCGAAAGAAGGCGATGTAGTAGTGCTCTCTTACACGGTAAGTCTGCTCGATGGTAAGGTGTGTTACTCTTCTACACCAGCGAATCCTTCGCACTTCAAAGTAGGCGAGGATAACGTAGAAACGGGTCTGCACGAAGTGGTGCAATACCTCTCCGTAGGCGACAAAGCGCACGTAGTGCTTCCTTCGCACCGTGCCTTCGGTTTTACGGGCGACTCGTCTAAAATTCCACAAGATGCGTCCGTGGTGTATGATATTGAGTTATTAGCGATCGAACATCCATAAGGCATGAAAAGGTTTTTCTTTTTTCTCCTAACTCTCCTTGTTTTTGCCGCATGCCACACGCATGAAGGTTATGAAGAAAGCAATGGCGTGTATTGGAAGCTGGTGCGTTTTGGCGATGGCCCCACGTGGAGCGAGTCAGATTATTCGCGCATTTCAATCCAATGTCAAAATCCCGCTAACCCCGATTCTATTCTCGAATATCAATTGTACTCTGGTTTGCTCAAGGCAGATCAAGACAGCGGGGCCGTGCTTTCAGATACCTTGGTGCAATTGCTCGCTCAAATGAAGCAAGGGGAAGAAATTGAAATCATCGCTCCGTATGATTTGTTCGACGGCACCATGCTCGATGGATACAACGGCGGTTTTGCCCTCAAGGATACCGAACTGAAGTTGAACGTGCGACTCGAACAAACATTCGAACGGGAAGCTTTTACCGAATTCATCATGAATGCTTCTCAGGTAGGCGAGATGACCGAGACAGAAGCCATCGGATTGTTTTTTGTCAATCACCGTGATGATCAAGTAGAGCAACGCGGAGATGTATTCATCGAACACCTCAGCAAAGGCACCGGCAAAGAAATCAAAGTAGGAGATGAGGTCACTTTGCAATTGCACACGCACTTGCTTAGCGGTGTGCAGCTCGACGAACTCACTACGCTATCCTTCACCTTCGGTCGCCCGGGACAGATAGTACCGGGCTTGCAGTATGCCCTTTCTTTTTTAAGAGAACAAGACAAAGTCCGCATCTTTATGCCGTCATACTTGGCTTTTGGAGAAAGTGGAAACAGTAATGGATTGGTGCCCGAACACACACCGGTGTATTTTTCTGTCCACGTGCTATCGGTGAAAACTCCTTCGACTGTTACCCCATCGTGAAACAAGTAGGCTTATTTTTCGTTTAGATTACGGAAAATGAACCACCCTTGAAACAAAAGCTCCTCAGTATAGCTTTTTCGTTGTGCGCTACCTTGTCTTTTTCACAAGACAATTTAGGTATCGCTGGTTCATCGCGTGCGCCGGTGAATACGGTGCTCATCAATCCTTCTACCATCGTTGATTCGCGTGCATTTATTGATATCAACTTTGCAGGAGCCAGTGTTTTTGCCCGCAATTCTTTTGCTTATCTACCCGGTGGAAGTCTTCAATTTGGGGACCTAGCCAATACGCCTTTACCGAGTTTTAACCGCGACGGTGCGCCGTATAATGCTTATGTAGATGTAATGGCCCACGGCCCGTCGTTTACGTTTGCGGTAAAACAGCATGCCTTCGGCGTGTACACAGGTGTGCGCACAGTTGCCGATGTGCGCGGTATTCCCAAGTCATTGGGCTATTACATCACCGAAGGTTTTCAGTACCGCGAACAAATGGGCGAACAACAATTGGTTCGCGACATGCGCACCAATGCATTAGCCTGGGGCGAAGTGGGCGTTTCTTACGCCACCATTCTTTCGCGTTCGGGTGATATGATTACCCAAGGAGGCATCACCGTTAAACGATTGATAGGAGTGGCCGGATTGGGCTTGCGTGTAGATAACTGGACTTACACCGTAGTGGACAGCACCCGTATGGAAACAGCGCGTTTTCAAGGTGAATATGGATTTACCGATTTAAACACCGATAATTTTTCCTTCAACAACGGAAAAGGATGGGGCGTTGATTTGGGCGTTATGTTCAAGGTGCGCAAAAAAGAATCAACGTCTTACGTGCCTTACAGTCCGTGCACCGATGGCGACTACCGCTACCGTTTCGGATTTTCGATATTGGATATCGGCGGCATCAAATTCACCGGACCTTTTTACCGAAATGTATTCAACGAAAAAGATCAATCGGAGTGGAGTGATTTTGAAGGAGCCAATCCGCAAGATGCTTCTGATCTCGATAGCTTGATGACAGCCGGATTTGGTGTGGCGCAAAGCACGGCCGATCAAAGTAAATTCCGCATGATGTTACCCATGGGCTTTTCCGCACAGATGGACTATAACCTCGGACATAACTTTTATGTCTTCGGTATAATCACCGCGGGTGCACCTTGGAAAGGCCGATTGGGAGTGCAGCGCGCTTCTTACCTCGGTGTAGTGCCTCGCTTCGAAATCAAACGTTTTGAAGCCGCTCTTCCCATCTCCATGTATGAATTCAGAAAGCCGCAATTCGGTTTGATGCTGCGATTAAACAGCATCATCATCGGTAGCGATAACCTCGGATGGTTGATGGGACAAAACATCTACGGTGCCGATTTTTACCTGAGTTTAAAAAAGACCATCTTCCGCCATCCGAAGTGCCGCACCAAGAGTCCGAAGATGAAACAAGCGCCTAATCGCCGCCGTGGTCCGGGTACGCCAGTGCCTTGTCCGGCGTGGTAAAAAGGGCGCTGTTAAAAATCAGTAGCATTCTTCGGCCAACTTGCCTTTTTATCCTTTAATTTCGGGTCATGAATCAACAGGAACTCGTATTTACGACCACGGCTAAAAACAGCTTGCAGGATCTCATTCATCAAGTACAAGAAGTTTCTCTTATCGCTGCGGAGCGCGTGCGTTCGCGTATTTTTCACCGCTTGCATTTGATTCATCATCAGCCTAGCCAAGCCTCGCGCAAAGCGGATTTTGGCGCACTCGAAGGTCACTTTCGCGTGGCCACGGTGCTCAACTACAAGATTTATTACCTCGTAGAAGATGCCCGCATCGTGGTACTCGATTTGATTCTCGATAAAGAAGTTCAATCGAACTCCTAAGCCTTTTTTTACTGACGGAAAATAGGGTAGCGGTTCACGCTTTTTTCAGCATAAATAGATCGGCTATAAATCCAATACAGCTGATCCCAATGGTTAGCACGCAAAGCCGGATCGATGGCGAGTGTGGCTTCAAACTCCGCTTTTAACTGTGGATTTTCATTCAGAATTTCTTCCGCTTTTTCTTCAAAAACATAATCGGAAAAATACTCTTTGCGCTGCAAGATGGATTCAAAAAATCCCCAGGCAAAAAAACTGTCTTCGCCTTGTGGCTCGAGCGTTTCGATGATGTACCGTCTAGCGCGCTGCTGCGTGGGAATCAGATAATCTCCTTTGAAAAAAAGTAAGCGATGTTGTTCACTGCGCACCTTTACCTGATGATGCACATAGTGACCTTCATAAGGGCGGCGCTCGGTTTCAAAGGCATCGATGAAATACGTTTCCACCTCCAGCACGGTATCGCGACTCAAAGGATACATCAACACGCCATTGGCTTTTAAACGGTCAATCACCTCGCCCCAAGCTTGCGGTACAATGTAAGAGCCGGGAGCTTTGATCTTGAGCGTGTCGCGGTAATGATCATAAAAAGCAATGCGCGCGAGGTAGGTAGAGTCGCGTTCGTATTTTAAACGCTGGCCGGTACCAATTTTCGATTCTTCGTAATGCGCGCGGTAGGCCTGAAAAGAAAGGGTGTCGCGCTGCAGGGTGTCCAGTTCAAAACGAAGCGCAAACTCGCGTTGCTGCAGCAGCTGTTGGTCCGCTTTTTTTCGTTCGGTGATGATCTCCGTGTTATGCGCTGCCGCGAACAGCAAGAGCTCGCGCAAGAACAAACGGGTAGCTTCTACGCGCTTCGGAAAAGGCTTGAGCATGTGTGTTTCCGTGATGAAGGAAAGCGTGTTGAACAACGCCGCGTATCCCGAAGCAAAACGCGGTGTTTCCAAAAAACTCACGATGCCCGACTCAGGCGTTCGCCCCATGGTATTGACGTAATGACACATCGGCTCGCCGTTTTTTTCCATAGCGGCAAAAAGAGCCGGCTCCATGGTGTTGCGCAAGTAAGCACCCAGTGGGCCGAGCTTATCGGCTTGTGTGCTAATGAGCGTCATCACATACGGATAATCGGCACCGTTGCTCACATGGGTATCGATGAATACATCCGGATCCATCGCGGTGAACAGTCGGTTAAAAGAGAGCGCATTTTTACTATCGCACTTGATAAAATCGCGGTTTAAATCCAGGTTGCGCGCATTGCCACGGAAGCCGTATTCATACGGGCCATCTTGATTAGCGCGGGTGTATGAATTGCGCATCAGCGCGCCGTCCACATTATAAATGGGCACTATGCACACGATGATCGAATCCAGCACACCATTTAGCGCAGACTTCGGTTGAAGCAGTTCTTCGGCCAAAAGCAACGAAGCATTCACACCATCCGGTTCGCCGGGGTGAATGGCATTATTGATGAAGACCACCGTTTTGTTGGCTTCGAACAATTCAGGGTAAAAAAGACCAGAGCGGTTGACGACAAAAAGATGAAGCGGTTTTCCCACATCCGTTTTACCCACCTCTATCAATTGTGCTTCTGCAGAGGCGCTGTCGAGCGAACCAAACGCATCAATCGTTTCTTGCCAAGTGGGGGTGGTGTTGCCCTTTAAATCGAGTTTCAGTTGGCTCGAGGTAAAAAGCACAGCACACAATAAAACGCAGAGGAGAACAGTTTTTTTCATTCAAGAAAGGTTGATTGGACAAATATTGCACAAAAGCGATGATCTTGCGCATTCTTTGCGTGCTTGACTTGCTGCGGAAAGATGTAAATTTGACCACCTAATAGCAACCCCTTGCAAAAGTTGCCGTTAAACTGAAAAGAAAAACACCCACCCACCTGACACTCCTTTTGTTCCCGTGAAGATTGACCTCAAACCCGATTCAAATTTGCAGCCCATGCGAGGCCATGTCTTGCTATCGGAGCCCTTTTTGAACGACCCTTATTTCAAGCGGACGGTCATCTTTTTGTGCGAGCACAACCAGGACGGGTCATTTGGATTTGTGTTGAACAACTACATCGATGTAGAGCTCGATCAGATCATGGAGAACATGCCCGCCTTTGGCAGTCGCATTAGTATTGGCGGTCCCGTGCGCAACTCCAATCTCTATTACATCCACACCCTCGGGGCCATTATAGAAGACAGCATCGAGATCATGCCTGGCGTATTTATGGGCGGCAACTTCGAGACCCTGCGTGAGATGCTCATGCGAGGCGAGGTAGAAAAAAGGCAAGTGCGATTTTTCGTGGGCTACAGCGGCTGGTCGCCCGAGCAGTTAGAAGAAGAAATCAAAAGCAACTCCTGGTTCGTCACCACCGCATCCAAAGACCTCGTAATGGACACCGACCAAAACGACC
>JBDKGH010000024.1:0-9580 GCA_039798265.1 Bacteroidota bacterium
TTTCCAAACCAAAATCCGTTAAATGGTCGTCCTTATTTCGAGCCCAGAACTAGTGAAACTATATCTTTGTTCCGTCGAGAACATTTTTTAAGCTAATACTGTTTCTGCATCATGACACTAAAAATCGTCCTTATTACCGTTTTGGTTTGCGGCGCTGCCTTCTTCTTGGCTTCTCGCGACCGTTTCAAAAAACCAGCTAACCCAATTAAACCAGGAACTATGTCGTTTTATGATTTTGAGCTGAATGGCTTGGAGGGAGGAACAGTTAAAATGAGCGACTTCAAAGGAAAGTATGTCCTCTGTGTAAATGTAGCTTCCAAATGTGGTTATACTCCTCAATATAAAGGCTTACAAGAACTCTATACCAAGTACCAAGATAAATTAGTGATCGTGGGCTTTCCGTGTAATCAGTTTTTGGGGCAGGAACCCGGAGGTTCGGAAGAAATAGCGACGTTCTGTGAACGTAATTATGGAGTTACTTTTCCGATGACAGAAAAGTTGGATGTAAAAGGTAAAAACCAACATCCGATCTACCAGTGGTTGACATCAAAATCGCTTAATGGTGTTTCTGATGATAACGTAAAATGGAATTTTCATAAGTACCTCATTTCGCCAGAGGGAAAATGGATACAAGCATTCGGCTCTCGCACAGAACCGATGAGTGAAGAAATAACTAGCTTGTTAAAATAATGCCCATTCATTGGACAGACCTAAAAAGTGAAGTAGAAGTGGATGGATTAGTAGAGCTATCGAACCTCCATCCAGTTCTTATTCTCAAACACAGCACCCGATGTTCGATCAGTAGTATGGTGCTCAACAGATTGGAGCGCGAAGCACCAGCTCCAATGGATGCTCGGGGCTATCATGCGTTCTATCTCGATCTGATTCAGTTTCGATCCGTTTCCAATTGGATTGCTCAAAAGTTTGGGGTGGAGCATGAGTCACCACAAGTCATTGTATTGGATCACGGTAAGGTGGTTTATCAAGCTTCGCATACCGCTATTCATTGGGATGATATTTTGGAATCTTTATCTCTATCGAACTAATCTTATTTCATTTCTGAAACCCTTGATTTTGTAACCCTTTCAAGCTTGCGTCGTACAAATCGCTCGTAAGCTTTGATTATGGAAAAAAAATGGAGGCAAAAGCTAAGTGTCGCAGCTGTTATTTCTATTGCTGCTCTTAGTATTTCTTTTGCACTTTTCAGTATTCTATCGACGAAACATCAAGATGGCGTTTACCCATTAAAGGCAGACGACGTATGGGCTTATGTGGATCAAAGCGATACGCTTACCGCTTCTGAAATCCTTGTTTTTCCTGATTCTTTATTCACTCTTTTTGAAGGGGCTACACCCAATTTTGGTTTCTGTCGAGGTTCTGTTTGGATCATCACTTCTATACCTCAGAAGGCTCGTCAAAATCCGAATGCCATTTTTGAAATAAAAAATCCAATTCTCAATAAAGTTGAAGTGTATGAAAAAACGGATAATGGTTTAAAACTGCTGTTATTCGCCGGCGACGATGAAAAGTTTGATGCCCGTAAAAGAGATCACCGCAACTATTTGATCTCTCTTTCAGAAATGAACAGTCCAAATAATCAACTCATTATTCGTGTGAGCAGTTCTGGCGAACAGTTGCAGCTTCCTTTAATGGTTTGGGATGAAGCCTCTCTGGATCAGCGCGATTATGATGATATGCTCATTCGCGGCAGCTATTTCGGCTTGGTCATATTTGTGCTGCTATTCAACTTGTTCGTTTACTTCGTAGTCAAAGAAGAGTCTTCTTTGTATTATCTTTTGTACAACTTATCTCTGTTGTTTTTGCAGTTCTCCTTAGGCGGTTTGGCGTTTCAATATTTATGGCCAAACAGTCCGTATTTAGCGAATGCGTTGAATCCCTTTTTTGCGTCAATCGCTATTTATGCCTTGCTCCGGTTCTCGCAAAAATTTCTGAATCTAGAAGTTTATTTTCCGCGATTAAATAAGGTGTTTTTTTATATCGCTCAGGTTTTATTAATCAACGCTTTTTTGGCTCTATTCTACATAAGACCTTTGTTTGATGCCACTATATTGGTGGTAAATTGCTTCACCTTTCTCCTTTCTTTTGCCATTATTCCTGTGGCATATTTGGTTCGAAAAAAGAAGTTCGCGCCTGCCAAATTCTTTCTATTGGCTTTCGTGATACTTGTGGTAACGGTGATCATATTTTTATTTACCAACTTCGGTATTTTGCAAAATGATTTTTTTGCCGAGTATGGATTGTTAATTGGTTCGGCCTTGGAAGTGATATTGCTCTCCTTCGCGATTGTAGATCGTTTTAAATCTTTCAAGGACGATGCTTTTTCACGCCTTCAAGAAATCAATAGAATAACAGCGGAGAATAATGAACAGCTAGAACGCAAGGTGGAAGAGCGCACGGTAGAAATCGAACGTCAAAAGGAAGAAATTTTGAGTAGCATTCGATACGCGGAGCGCATCCAAAAAAGTCTATTGCCTACGGATGCTCAGTTGCGAGATTTATTCCCAGAGGCCTTCGTTTATTTTCGACCGAAGGATATTGTTTCAGGAGATTTTTATTGGATAGGAAAAAAGAACATGCCGCATGCAAACGGAGAGATGGAAGAGTGGATGGTATTTGCTACGGCTGATTGCACAGGGCATGGCGTGCCCGGTGCCTTTATGAGCGTAATGGGTATCAATGTGATGGAGCAAACCTTAATGAATGAAGAGGTGAATACTCCTGGACAGGCTTTGGATTTTTTGAATAGAAAAATCTGTGAAAACATTCAAGGAAAAAACAATGAAACTGGCCTGCGTGATGGGATGGATATAATGCTAGGCGCTATCAGTCCTTCAAAATTGAAGTTGTACTATGCTGGGGCCAACCAAAAGTTCATTGTACAGCGAATGGGTGAGCTCATTGAATTGGATGGCGATAAACGCCCAATCGGCTCGATGGAATTTGTTCAGCCCTTTTCAAATCATGAATTTGATCTGCATCGTGGGGATGTTATCTACTCTTATACCGATGGTTATAAGGATCAATTTGGTGGGCCGAATGCCAAGAAGTTTAAGATCACAGGATTAAAAACACTTATACAAGAACTAGCGCCATTGACCATGGCCGAGCAGCGCGATCGGGTGGCGGATACCTTTGAAAAGTGGAAAGGGTCGCTCGATCAAATAGATGATGTATGTGTTATGGCTATTCGGGTCTAATTTTCTTTCTGTTGTTTCTTTTTTAACCTATACTTGATCGCTTTTCTCAAGTATATGCCTGTACCATTTGTTTTGCGATACATTGCTGAGGGTGAACACCAGCAGCAAGATTTCAAAATGCGTGTCGATGATTCAAAAAAAATCGCACGCACCTTGGCGGCTTTCGCCAATACAGATGGTGGCCGACTGTTGATAGGTGTAAAAGACAATGGCAATATCGCCGGAGTGAATGCCGAAGAGGAAGTACATATGCTCGAAGCAGCAGCAAAGATGTACTGTAAACCGCCCATTCATTTTGAAATCAATGCGTGGAAGGTGGATTTCAAAACGATCCTAGACGTATGGGTAGAGCCTTCTTCCAACAAACCTCATTCGTGCATTACAGAAGAAAATCAATGGAAGTATTTTATTCGCAGAGATGATCAGAACTTGCCCGCACCGGCTGTGCTTCTAGAGGTGTGGCGAACACAAGATCACGACCGTACCGAGCGATATTTTCATACCGAAAAAGAAAAGAAAATTTTCGATGTGCTCGAGCATACAAAAGGCGCTAGTTTTAGTATGATTCAGCGCAATACGGGTATTCATAAAAGTGTTTTGGTAAAATTATTGGCTCGTTTCATTCGATGGGGGTTAATTGAACTATATTTCGTTCAAGATCAATCCATGTATCGACTGAAGTAAACGATGTTCGCCCGATTCCGAAAAATAGAAAACCTACACATAGCCTTTTGGCTGGTTAAAGACTTATGTTGGGTAGCAGACATCAAGTGGTTGGGTGTATTGATGATTGTTCCTACTGTTCTTATTTCCTGCTGGTTTACCTGGAAACTTCGGTCAGATACCGAAGAGTTGGCGCATAATTTCGCGGTAACGTGTTGGATAGTGGCCAATTCCATTTGGATGACGGGAGAGTTTTTCTGGAACGATTCCACTCGACATTGGTCGATCGGCTTTTTCTCCTTAGGCCTATTAGCGCTGATTATTTTCTACGCGAGTCGCTATCTCTTCAAGAAAAACTGATTTTTGTCAGTTTCTATTTTGATGGGCATCATCGTCAAGAAAGATGATTTAAGTCACTTTTGAACTGTCCTATTCGTTAGCAGAAATGCGGGCGATGGATGTGATGTTTTTTTTTCAAAAAGCAATAATGAACAGCAATGATCCTAAAAACGGAAGCACTTCATTAGATTTGTCTTAATCGACCTTTACTATGAGCGAATACACCACCACGACGGAAAGTCGGTTTGAATCTATTTTTAATCACGTAAATGAAGGCATTTTGATAGCCAATGCCAAAGGGGAGATCATTGTCGTAAATCCTAAGTGCTATCAAATGTTCGGATACGGCGAGCAAGAGCTTAAAGGCAAAACAGTAGAAGTGTTGATTCCCGGTGAATACACGAATCGCCATATTCAGTACCGCGAATCTTACATGGAGAAACCTACTAAAAGGCCGATGGGAAGAAACTTTACCCTTTATGGCCTAAGGAAGGATGAAAGCCGTTTTCCATTAGAAATTAGCTTGAGTTATTATCACTCACCCGAAGGGCTTTATGTGATAGCTTTTATCATCGACATTACCGAGCGCTACGAGCAGCAAGAAAAAATACGACGCATCAACGAAGAACTCAAGGTGTTGAATGAAACCTTGGAAAAAAAGGTGAACGAACGCACGTTGGTGCTAAAAGAAGCGCTACATGATTTAGAAGCGTCACGCGATGAATTGACCAATGCTTTAGAGAAAGAAAAAGAGCTGAATGAAATGAAGTCACGATTTATCTCGATGGCTTCGCATGAATTTCGGACACCACTGAGCACGGTACTTTCGTCTGTTTCACTGATCGGGAAATATGATCAAATAGAGGATCAGGAAAAACGTGAGAAACACATTCTACGCATCAAAGGCGCAGTGCAAAGTTTGACAGAGATACTAAACGATTTTTTGTCTATAGGGAAATTGGAAGAAGGCAAAGTAATGGCTCATCCCGTGCAAATGAACTTGCGAGAAACCATGGAGGAGATGGCGGCAGAAATGCAGGCCTTGGCCAAAACAGGTCAAGTGATTCATACACGCATAGAAGGGGAGGATAGTTTAGTATTGGATAAGCAATTACTGCGAAACATACTCATTAATTTGTTGGCCAATGCCATCAAGTTTTCGAATGAAGATAAGCCCATTTATTTATCAGCTATTCACGCTAACGGCTCGTTAGAAGTTACCGTGAAAGATGAAGGAGTGGGCATTCCAGAAGAAGATCAAAAACATTTGTTTGAACGTTTTTTCCGCGGAAAAAATGTATCGAATATTCAAGGAACTGGACTTGGACTCAATATCGTGTTGAAGTATTTAGAGCTCCTCGACGGTCAAATTACTTTCAAAAGTGAATTAGAAAAAGGAACCTCCTTTGTTGTTACCCTACCTACTAAAACGGATATGCCATGAAAAACATTCTACTCATCGAAGACAACTTAGAAGTGCGGGAGAACACTTCTGAAATTTTGCAATTGGCTGGCTATACAGTAGCGACAGCTGAAAATGGAAAATTGGGGGTGGAACTGGCTACCGGCAGCAAACCCGATTTGATCATTTGCGATATCATGATGCCGGTATTAGATGGCTACGGCGTATTGCATATGCTGAGCAAAAATCCGCAAACCGCAGGTATTCCATTTATCTTTCTTACAGCCAAAGCAGAGCGCGTTGATATGCGAAAAGGAATGGAAATGGGAGCAGATGATTATTTAACGAAGCCATTTGATGACATCGAATTGCTTAACGCCGTAGAGTCTCGCTTAAAGAAAGTGGATGCCATGCGTCAAGAGTTTGCGCCCACCCGCGAGGGAGTGAATGAATTATTACTTCAGGTGAAAAGCTTGGAGGACATTAAGCAGATATCGGATCGTCAACAAATCAAAACCTTTCGAAAGAAAGATTTGATCTATACCGATGGCGACTCGCCTCAAGGACTTTATTTGGTGAATAAAGGCAAAGTGAAGGTGTATAAAAGTCATGAATTGGGAAAAGACCTCATTACACGAATGCTTCAACCTGGAGAATTTTTCGGCTATATCGCTATGCTGGAAGAGCAGCCACATGCAGAATCAGCGGAGGCATTGGAGGATACTGAAATCATCATTTTCCCTAAAGATGATTTTTATTCTTTGATACACCACAGCCCTATGGTGATGAGAGAATTTATAAAAATGCTCAGCGGAAAAATTTTAGATGAGCAAAACCGTCTTTTGGCCTTGGCCTACAGCAGCGTTCGTAAACGAACGGCTGATGCGTTGATTCGATTAAAAATGCGTTTCCAGCAGGATGGTAAAGAACCTTTTGCGATGGCTATTGCACGCGAAGATTTGGCCAACATGGTGGGAACTGCTACCGAGTCGCTCATTCGAACGTTGAGTGATTTTAGAGAAGAAGGTTTGATTCAAATTTCGGGTTCTACCATTACGATTGTTGAGCCGGTCAAATTGGAGAAAATGAAGAATTAACATCTCTTCTCTTTCACGCAAAGAATCCTTTTTATCTTGCTTACGATGAATAAGCAGATAAAAAGGATTTTTTTGTTTGTGCTCTTGCTCACTTGTCGTGAGTTGAAGGCTCAAGAAATTGACAACCTGGTTTTTGAAGGAGCAGGAATACGAGGTATTGCCTACTGCGGGGGCCTGATGGAGTTAGAAGAACGCGGACTTTTATCTACAGTGAAGCGAGTGGGAGGCACCTCTTCGGGCGCTATTACAGCATGTTTGGTCAGTGTGGGTTATAGTCCGAAAGAAATTGATGAAGTAATCGGTAATACCGATTTCAGTGAGTTTAATGATGGACGAGGAATTTTCATCGGTGGATTCCATCGAATGAAAAAACGCATGGGATATTATAAAGGTCAGCGATTTGAGAAATGGTTTGAAGCATTGATAACCGCAAAAACAGGAGATGCCAATCTTACGTTTGAAGAATTGAAAAGTAGGCATCAATCAAATCCATTGCTGTACAAAGAACTCGTAGTAACGGCGATGAGTTTGAATCAACAATCATCGCTGATTTTCCATGCAGGTACATTTCCGAAAATGAGAATAGTAGATGCTGTAAGAGCTTCGATGGCCATTCCATATTATTTCGAGCCAGTGGTGATTGATCAGACTGGAAAAAGAAAACCATTTAAAGAAATGGGTAACCATGATCATTTGTGCGTGGATGGCGGATTTATGACCAACTTCCCGATTTACATTTTTGACTTTCCTCCTTTTTGCAATGGAGACTTTCCTGCTGATCATCGCTCTTGCAATGCCGCGACCTTGGGAATGCGAATAGATACCGATACCCAAATAGCCATGGACAAGCATAATCAAGTGTTGGCCCCCATTCACATTGAGGATATGAAAGATTATTCCGTTGCTTTTTATACGGTGATCAAAGAGTCGATGAATCGGAATATGCTAATAGAAGAAGATTGGGAGCGAACAGCCTCAATATCCGATTGCAACATTGGACCGAAAGTGCGAAAGCTCAAAGAAGAAGAGAAAAAAGTGCTGATTGAAGCGGGGAGGAAAGCAGTGAAAGAGAAACTTGATGAGTTGGATTAATGGCGGTGTTTGCAACAATCCATTTCATGCGTTTCTGCTTTGAGTTGCGGGCTTACGTAGGGAATACCGAGATTGGCTCCTCTAAGAATAAAGAGCAAGGCTAACATCGCGAGTGAAATTTGAATCACGCGGTAACTCTGCCAGCGAAGTTTTGTTTTTATCCAAGATGCGATGCTGCCGATGGCGAGAAGTGCGGGAGAGGTTCCTAGACCGAATAGACCCATAAACAATGCACTTTTGGCTATGCTTCCCAAAGGCAATGATGCGGATAGTGCTACATAAACTAATCCACAGGGCAAAAGTCCATTGAGCACGCCCAGTAAAAAGAAAGAAAGGTGACTTCTTTTTTCGATGAGATGGGCAAAAGGTTTTTTAATCTTTTGTGTCCACTTCATATTGAGGAAGGTCTTCTTCATGCCCGCTGGCCAGGCAATAAAAAGAAGCATGAGTATGCCACTGGCAACGGCTAGAATTTGCTGAAATCCAAGAGCTTTTAGTGTTTGGCCCATGGTTCCTACAATAGCACCAAGCAGGGCATAGGTGAGTATGCGCCCCAATTGGTTGAGTAGTCGAGTGGAGGTCCAATGTGCATTGGTGGGAAGGGCAAGCATCAGTGGGCCGCACATACCAATGCAGTGCAGACTTCCTGCTAGTCCAAGTACAAGTGCGGCGATGATGAATTCCATTAGGGCACGAATAAAGATTCTTCGGAGTAAAAAGCTTTTCCATTCATGGAATAGCTAATTTGAACGAGGTAGAGACCCGATTTTAATTGTGCGATAGGGAAATGAAAACGAGCCTTGTTATCTAAAATCAAAGGAGTTTTTTGATCGAGACTCACATCTGAAGGACGGTAGAAATGGACTTCTCCAGATTCTATTTTTCCGGCACATTCTGGTGCCATTTGCACCGCCACTTGCTGCTCGTCTATTTGAACTGCCATCATTTGTGATAAGGAGCGCGCGTTATGGGTAGCGTCAATTCTTTGTTGATAGGCAACTTCTTGAGCGTAGTAATCGGGCGCGACTAATTCAATTTTTTCACTTCGTGCTTTCAGCACCAGTGTCATGATCATGGCTACAAATCCGATGTAAACCACTACTATTTTCCATCCCCAGTTCATAATGAATTGTTTTAATGGTGAGCTTTACTAGCAGGGCCGATAAAGGTTGTTTTTTCTTCCGTGATCAAATGACCATTGGACCAAATTTGAATTTCTATTTTTTGTTTTTGATTGGCCATGTGATCTGCAGGCACAATCACAAACAACTCGCCGTCGAGCAGACTATCTGCCTTTACTTTCCACTCGTGGCCAATGAGTTTTATTTCAATAGTCGGATCTTCGGGTACAATAGAGATGTTCATGTCATCTGTTGTTTTGTTGATCAACTTAATATTGTACAAATTGCTGATTCGTCCGTCTAATTCTGTATTGAATAAAACACCTCGGGTGCGCACCATGGTCACATCTATGTCCGTGCGGGTGGTGAGCAAAAAGCTTTCGAGTGCGATGAGAACGAATAAAATGGCGGTATAGGCGATCATGCGGGGTGTCCAGCGAAGGCGTTTGCCTGTACGAATGGTAAATTCGGAAGCATAGCGAATTAATCCTTTCGGCTTATTCACTTTTTCCATGATCATGTCGCAGGCGTCGATACAAGCGGTACAGTTGGTGCACTCGAGTTGTGTGCCATGGCGAATATCAATACCCGTAGGACAAACCCGAACACACTCACTACAATCAATACAGTCGCCGTGTTTGGTGTTGG
>JBDKGH010000025.1:0-6130 GCA_039798265.1 Bacteroidota bacterium
AGCACAATTGAAAAAAACGATTGTTTACCATCACGGTCATTTTTGTTTGCTGTGGCACAATGAGAGCGTGGCTGATTTTGGCCAATGGAAAAATTGGTCTTCTATCTTTCCGGAAGTATTAAAGCTGATTTCAACGGCGGACTAAAGGTACTACCTTCATTTCTTTCCCGTCAAAAACACCATACGTATAGTGCCCCAACCAATCGCCGATATTAACATAGGTAGATTGCTCATTCAATTGAATGGTCAGTGGCAAATGACGGTGACCAAAAACAAAATAATCGAAGTGTTCCTTTTTAAGGATATCGCGTGCATATATCGCAAGCCACTCATTTTCTTCGCCTAGAAAAATACGGTCTTTGTCACCAGTAGAGGCTCTGCTTTTTTTCGAGAAAAAATTAGCGAGACCGATCCCAAAGTTGGGGTGTAAGCGAGCGAATAGCCACTGGCAAATGGGACTCGCAAACACTTTTTTAATGAATTTATAGCCGTAATCACCAGGACCTAAGCCATCGCCATGCCCAATGTAGAAGCGCTTTCCATTCCATTCGCGAATAATGGGTTCCCGGTGAAGGATTACACCACACTCCTTGGGCAGGTAATCGAAGATCCACATATCATGATTGCCTGTAAACAGATGAACCGGAATGCCGCTATCTGTAATTTCTGAAATTTTGCCCAACAAACGAGTGTAGCCTTTCGGCACCGCATGTTTGTATTCAAACCAAAAATCGAATACATCTCCCAACAAAATAATCTCTTCCGCATCATGACGTATAGACTCTAGCCAAGCCACCACGCGTTTTTCACGCGTAAGTGAATCTTCCAAAGCAGGAACTCCGAGGTGAAAATCAGAAGCGAAATAGATCTTTTTCAAACCCATGTATTATGGCTCAATGTTACGAATGATTTCGCGAGGATTAATCGCGTTGATGTCAAACAAGAAAGAAAGTTGAACCGGTTTCCAGTTCATTGCTTTGCGTTCGTCATCAAGTGTTTTGTTACGCCATAAGGTGCAATACACTTCAATCTTATTATCCCAAAGAGGAGCCATGATACCCGCAGTTGAAATAAAATTCTCTTTTTGGATATCACCAAATCCACCATCGAGTGTGGCGCCTCTATCAAAAGCTAAAGCTCCAGAAGCGAACAAACTAACGGGGAATCGGAAAGGCAGGGCAAACTCGATATTACCCGCGAGCAAATGAGCAACCGTATTGTAGGTGCGCGTGGGAGCGTGCAGCATACCTTGTCCATAACCAAATTGACGGGAAAGAGGACCGGCAGTTTCCTCGCGGCCTAAGTATAAATTGCTGCCGGTATAATCGACTTGACCAGCCAATCCCGATGCGCTGTATTGAATCACGTTTCGAAGACCGTTCGTAGCTCCACCATAAAACAATCGGAGATCAATTGACTTTTTCTTTTTTGTGGAGTAGATGTATTTGTAGTTGAACTCTACGTTATACGCAGGCGAATCGAACCAATCCACGAGTTCGTGTGCCACCTGCACTTCAGCTGCATAGGCTAATACGTTGCGGGCATTCATTTTCTTTTGAGCCGACCATTTTGCACCCGACACCATCATGTCATAAGTACTAGGAGCAAAACGCGTAGGATCAAAAATCGCGAATAAGCCTATAATACCTTCCGACCTTTCTCGTATCCAACTGTTGTAAATCTTTAAACTTCTCTTCCAACCATATTTTAATTTTTCATCTTTCTGGCTCAGATCAAACTTCACGTAACTGAACAAGCGCGTGTAATCTCTTTCGTAAGTTCCGAAGAAAAAATCGCGATCTGACAATCCGAAAGAGCGACCTTGAAAGCCTACTTCCACTGCCCTTTTGCTGTACACTAAAGAAGCAAAACCGCGCATTTTAGCCTCAGAAAAAGAATACAGAGGCGATACATCCCAGCGCCAATAGCTGGAGGGGAAAACATTGTTTCCTAAAGAAGCACCGATCATCCATTTATCGTAATTATTCCATGCCGTTAAAGGAGCAAGCGTCAGCTGTGTGCGTTTTTTATTTTCCAACGCTAAATAGGGTCTGATGGAAAACGGTTCCATTTTTTTAAATGGCCCTTTCAATCTCACTTGGTTATTTCCGCGATTGATGTCAGGCATTTGATCAGCGTAATCAATGGCAATCTGATTCGCACCTGGCGCCATAGGAAGGGTGAGAATAGTGGTCTTTCCTACCTTGATCACCTCTGAAACTTCCGTATGCAAAACCTGTCCGTCTTTGATGATTTGGAGTGATACTGGGCCGTCTAATTGCCCCACATTTTTCACCACTACATCCCAAGCATCTTTTTGATTTTTGAGGCGTTTTACTTTAAAATCAATTTTGTTTCGGGTATTGATCAACTGATTAAAAAACCAAGACAAATCTTTACCCGTAGATTCCTCGAAACAGGCTTGTATATCCGCTGGTGACGGGTGTTTAAACTTCCACTTCTCGAAATAGAACTGCATGGCTTTATCAAACTCTTGTTCGCCGAGGTATGACTTGAGGTAATAAAAAATAAGTGCCGTTTTTTTATAAACACCTCCACCATAATTCAAACTCGTAAATTGATCAGACGAACAATGGAGCGGCTGATCGAGATCGCGTTTTGCATTGATCATGTATGACAATTCCGAAAGCTTACGTTGATTGTAGTTTTTTACCCCTAACAAATCGCCAATTTTTCCGAGTCCAATCGCATCCTTTAACGTGGCATTCGGATATTTTGTATCCATGTATCGGTCTTCATTAAAGGAGTTAATCCCTTCGTCCATCCAAGCATTATCTCGCTCGTTGCTACCCAAAATGCCGTAAAACCAGTTGTGACCTACCTCGTGCATAATCACCACTTCAAGGGTTCTGTAGTCACCCGTATTGCCGATTACGGTAACATTGGGATATTCCATACCACCACCAGCAGAGATGGTTCCATCCACTGCTGTAACATGATTGTAGGGATAATCGCCATTCCATTTTGAATAATAGAAGGTGGCATCATTTAGAAACTCAATGGACTTGTTCCATACGTCCTTATTTTTGGGAGTAAACAGAGCCCAGGTGGTAACCGTGTGATTACTGCGTGGCAGAAGTACTTCACCTTTGAGTACCATCCATCGCTTATCAGCAAACCATCCAAAATCATGGACGTCCTTTTGTTTGAATCGAATCGTTTTTTGTTCGCTAGAAGATTCAGGGAAACCGTTATCAACAGGTAAATCAGGACGATCGAGGCCCTTTGCGGCAAGGTCATTCATAAAATCAATTTCCGATTGATTTTGCAGATCACCTGTAGCGCCTACCACATAGTTTTTGGGAAGCGTGATGGAGACATCAAAACTTCCAAACTCTGAATAAAATTCACCTTGCGTCAAGTAAGGCATCGGATGCCAGCCATCTCGATCGTACACCGCTGGTTTGGGATACCATTGGGTAATCTGATAACTCTGACCAATATGCCCGAGGCGAGAAATACTTCCACTCGGAAGTTTCACTCGGAAAGGAGTTTCTACCCGAATGCTTTGACCCGGTTTTAAAGGCTCATTTAAATGCAGAATGGCGATATCCTGATGCTCGGGTGTAAACTCCCAACGAGCGGTTTGACCATCCACTTTGAAGTCCAAAGAATCGATATAGCCCTTTGCCGAAGCCATGGCATAAAACAGAATGAACTGTTTGTCGTAGGCCAGCTGCTTGGCCAAAGCCGTATTCTGATCTTTATAAGCATTCGGCCAAAGGTGCATGTAGAGAAAGGTCAACTCATCGGGGCTGTTATTGGTATAGATAAAAGATTCATAACCCGTAAGCACGTGATCAACATCGTTGAGAGTCACGTTGATGGTATAATCTACCTGCTGTTGGAAATAAGACTTTTGAGCTGCCAAAGGCAAAACACAGGCTAGCAATAAACCCACTAATAATGTGCGCATAGGAAGTATATATTCGAATGGGAGCGAAATTACAACGAATATACGCAGCACAGACTTGGAAATAGGATGTACGGCAATAGAGGATGACGGCTATATTTGAGCAGTAAATCAATATTGGAATGAAACACTTTTACGCCCTTGCTTTAGGTCTTTTCTCCTTGACCTCCCTATCCGTATTCGCACAAGAAGAGAAGGCCCCACAGGTGCTGAAAAGGCGGAATGCTGCCGGAGCAGAAGAAACGTGGATATTGACATTCAATGATGAATTCAATGGTCAAACCCTCGATTTAGAAAAATGGAAGCCCGTAGAAGGCGTGCCCCGCGATCCTTATCAAAACAGTGCTCGGGTGTGGTACAGTCCTGAAAATGTGGAAGTGAGTAATGGACACTTAAAATTGAACATCAAAAATGACACGCTCATCGACGAACCCTTTTCCGTGTGGATTACAGATCGGATGGTACCTTTAAAGGCCACTGTTTATTTCACCAGTGCAGAGATCGAAGCGAAAGAAGCCACGCACTTTGGTATGTATGAAATGCGTGTTCGCATACCCAAAAGCCGAGGATTCAACAGTGCCTTTTGGCTTTACGGTGCACCTACAGGGCCGAACAATGAAATTGACATCTTTGAATACTGGGACGTAAAAGGTCCATTGAGTTTAGCCTACAGTGCCCGCAGAACATGTCGTTGGCACAACATGACTGCGCATTACAATGGAGGAATGACCATTGAAGGCTATTTGGGAGAAGACATTTCGGAAGGATTTCACACCTTTACCTGTGTTTGGGATGAGTGCCGCATAGAATGGTGGGTAGATGGCGAATTGAAGCGCACACTTTACAAATACGAAGGCATGCGAGGCAACAATGCCGATTGCGGTAGCTACCTCGAAAAAAAGAAAGGTAAAAAAGTGAAAGAAACCGCTTTTCCGCGGGAGCCCATGAAGATCATTGCCAATGTAGCAGTGAAAAAAGACCCCGGAGGTCCTGATCAATTGAACCTTTTCCCATTGGCGATGGAGATTGATTACATCCGCTATTACCAAAAAGCACAACGATAAAAAAAACCGGCGATCTATAAAGATTCGCCCGTTTTTGATTTGTAGAGTTCTTTTAGCAAAGCATATTTCTCTTTGAACTCCTGAAGTTCATTCTTTACTCGGTCAATTTCGGGAACATAGCCCGCTAACTCTTCCTCTGTATTTCCTCCGGCTAATCTCACTTCACAATCTTGAGCCAGTTCTTTGAAGAAGTTATACTTGAGAGCCACACTCAACTGCATGAGCATTTTAGAGTCCATGCTCTCGCGTTTATAAATAGTATAGATGTTAGGTTTGCTGGTATTGATCAACCCAGAAAGCTCCGTAGGACCTATTCTTAGTGCCTGTGCACGATGATGTACCTTTTTCCCTAAATGCATGAGTCGAAATTACTATTGACCCTAAACAGTTTAGATGAATAAGGAGATAATATAAATAGCCAATTAGACTACATTTTGTGTAGTCTTATTCACTAATTGTATACGTTTATGCGAGGCTGTGTAAAATGGTTGAGCCTTAATGTCCAAACATTTCCTTTAGATGGCTTTCGAGCATTTCACCGCGGACATTGGGTCCATAGGCGACTACGATGCCTTTCTTGTCAATCAATACAGGGAACGGAATGCTGTGCACGCCATAATCTGCAGCCGCCTTGCTATTCCAGAAAAGAAGGTCGCTTACGTGATTTGGCCATACCAATCCATCTTGCTGAATGGCTTGTTTCCAAGCATTGCCATCCTTATCAAGCGATACCGACATTACTTCGAAGCCATCCTTCTTATAGGTGTTATAGGCTTTTACCACATTGGGGTTTTCGCGGCGACAGGGTCCGCACCAGCTTGCCCAAAAATCGATGAGCACAACTTTTCCTTTCAAATCGGAGAGCTTGCGCACCTTTCCCGTTGGGTCGGGCAAAGCAATTTCAGGCGCGGCTTGTCCAACAGCAATCTTACTACCAGGAACTTCTTGTGCTGCTTCCATTGGAGGAGGCGCAGGAGCGTTTAATTGCTCCACACGTTGCTTCAGCATTTTGAAGTGAGTACTATGAGCGAATGTTTTCCCTAAGTCATCTACCACTTTTTTATACGTAGCACCTTCCGCGCGAATGTCGAGCATTTGAACCGCAGCTAGAGCTGTAGGCGTTGAACTGTGC
>JBDKGH010000026.1:0-45658 GCA_039798265.1 Bacteroidota bacterium
TTGACGTAAGACAAGAGTTCTATGAAGATGGTTCCATTAAAGAAATTGGTGGTTATAAAGAGGGTAAAAAGCACGGTACGTTTCGACTTTTCGACAAAAACGG
Source organism: Bacteroidota bacterium (assembly GCA_039798265.1). Classification (GTDB taxonomy): domain Bacteria; phylum Bacteroidota; class Bacteroidia; order Flavobacteriales_D; family Sanyastnellaceae; genus JBDKGH01. The sequence goes on from JBDKGH010000026.1 coordinate 104, forward strand.
AAAGGAAGTAGGCGGTACTTTGTACATGGATGATGTTAAAATTGGAGAAGGCTTAATAGATTCTATTGGCCGACGCCAAGGTCCTTGGAAGTTGTATTATCCAACTGGGGAAATACGGGCACAAGGAGCTTACATAGATGGTATGCGTGAGGGCGATTGGCAGTATTTCTATGCCTCGGGTAAAACAGAACAGAAAGGCGCTTACAAAGCAGATTTACCTACGGGTAGCTGGAAGTGGTTTTTCGCATCCGGCGCAACCCATCGAGAAGAAATGTATAGAAAGGGCAAGGAAGATGGTCACGCTGTAGAATATGATTCCACGGGAAAAGTGATCAATGAAGGCGATTACATTGATGGTCTAAAAGATGGTGAATGGTTCCTAACTGTAAACGATCACACCGAAAAAGGAAAATACATTGAAGGTGAACGGGATGGATTGTGGACATGGTATTATGACAATGGTGAAAAATCCTTTGAAGGGGCATTTCAACAAGGCATTCCCATCGAAAAACATAAATATTGGTACAGAAACGGTAACGTTAAATCAAAAGGTGCGTATGAAGCAGGCGAACTTAGCGGCACTTGGAGTTATTACGCTGAATCAGGGATACTTGAGTTAGAATTAACCTACGAAGCCGGAATGGTAACGCGCATTAACGGACAAAAAATAAAACTTCCCCAGGCGAAGGAATAAATTGAAAATTGAAATAGCGCCCTTTTTGGCAGACATATTAGATCACCCTACTGATATTTTGGCCGTAGCTCATCCTGTTACCTTAGAATTGGTAAGGGTGAACAAGCGCTTTTCAGAGCATTTCCATGTTTCGCAAGAACAGGCGAGTGGAAAGAGAATTTATGATTTGGTGTGTCAAATTCCTTCAGATAGAGAATTCAAAGAACTTCAGGAGACGCTTCATCATACAGGATTAGTTATTGATAAAACCACTTGTCCTAAATATCACCTGTTTTTTTCTCTTATTACTGGTATCGAAAGCCAATTCTGCCTTGTTCGTGTGAGCGATCAAGAAGAGAACATTAAAATCAGAAACTTCCAACAGCTACTTGAAAAGAATGTAGCAGGTGTTTTTCAAACCTATTTTGATGGTGGCTTGATTTCGTGCAATCACGCGTTTGCAACCATGTTGGGATATGCAAGTGCCGAAGAATTATTAAATGGCGATTCTCATTCCTTCTATCCGAGACCGGAAGACAGAGAAATTTTTCTCAAGGATTTGAAGCAGTATAAATTGCTATCAAACTACGAGATTAAGCTCAGAAAAAGAGATGGAAAAATAATTACCTGTCTTGAAAACACCTTCTTGGATATTGATGATCAAGGGAAGGAAGTGATTCGCGGTACCATTATCGACATTAGTGCACAAACCAATTACCGCGAGCAATTGCGTGAAAGTGAGGCACGTTTTCGCGTACTTTCAACAGTAACCAACGAAGGGGTAATCTTTGCTAACGGCGATTACATTCATGATGCAAATGATCAGTTTGCTCGCATTTTTGGTTACAGCGAACGCTCTGAAATTGTAGGTCAAAAACTCTCTGCATTCTTCTCGCCCATCGATCTGAATAGAATGATGACGAGTATAGAAATATCGTCAGCCAACCGTTTGGAAGTGCGCTCTCTTACGCGCGATGGTCAAGCATTATTTATTGATATTTCGGGTAGCGAAACCATGATCAATGGCCGACTAATGAAGGTCTTGGTTTTGAATGACGTTACCGCCAGAAGAAAGGCAGAATATACGTTGGAGCAAACGGTCGTTCGTCTTCGAAACTTGCTAGAAAACTCTCCCAGCGCCGTTATCATTTTAACAGACGAGAAGGTAAAATATGCCAACCAAGCCGCTATACAGCTGTTTGACGCTGAAGATGAGGATGAGTTATACGATAAACAGTTTCACAACTATGTGAGCTCTGAATTTCGAAAAATGATCAAAGAAGATCTTCAAACTATTCGACGCGGTGGAGATGTCGAATACAAGGAGATACGGGTTAGAAGCAATAACGGTGAAGAAGTGGATGTGGGTATTAAATCAACCCTTACGGTTTATGAAAATAAACCATCCATCCAAATTTCATTGAACAATATAAGCGAACGTATGATGCTTGTTCAAGAGCAATTACGTATTCGCATTATTGAGGAAATCAACACCGTGTTGAAGAAAGAAATTGAGGAACATAAAATCACTCAGCTCAAACTTCAAACACAAGAAAATTATACTAGAAACTTGATCCAAAGCTCGCTTGATATGATCATGGCAAGTGATCATGAAGGCAACGTAACGGAGTTTAACCGTGCCGCCGAAGAGCAATTTGGATTTTCAAAAGCAGAAGTGATGCGCCGTAATTTCCGAATGCTGTATCACAGCAAACAGGATTACGATCGCGTAACGAAAATCATTAAAAAGGAAGGAAAATTTGTTGGCGAAATACAAAACGTCAAAAAGAACGGCGAAATATTTACGTCACTTTTATCGGTGGCACAAATAGTCAATGAAAAGGGCGAAGTATTAGGTTCAATGGGCGTTTCGCGCGACATCACGGAGCTGCGAGAAAACCAACGGTTGATGATGGAGCAAAAGGCAAAGCTCGAATCCATCTTCAACAGTACCGAAAATATGATGATGTGGACCATGGACGCCAATCACCGTATCACCACGATGAACAAGAATTTCGGGTCTTGGTTACAAAAGGAATTGAAGGAAGAAGTGGGCCTAAAATCACAGATCACTGATGTGCTGAAAAGACACATTAACGAAGATTATTATCAAGGTCAACTTGCCTCATTTGATAACGCGTTTTTAGGACGTGCGCAACAGTTTGAGTTCGCTTTGCTTGACCATAACAACAAAACAATTTGGCTTCAAGTGTTTTTGAATCCTGTTTATTTGGGTGATCAATTAGCCGAAATCTCTTGTTTGGCCTATGATAACACTGAGCGGAAGGAGATTGATAGAAAGGTACGCGACGCCCTAAAAGAAAAGGAAGTACTACTTCAAGAGATTCACCACCGGGTGAAAAACAACCTTCAGGTAATCAGTAGTATTCTGAATTTGCAGTCGTCGTATGTGAACGACGAGCGTACCCTGGAGATTTTGCAAGAAAGTCAAAACCGAATCAAGAGTATGTCTTTCATTCATGAAACACTCTATCGCACCATTGACTTTAGCAGCATTGATTTTGCTGAATATTTGCGCACATTGAGTTATAACTTGATTCAAAGCTATCGACTTCAAGATTGCGATATTTCTTTTGTTCCTGATTTAGATCAGGTAACCATGCACATTGATCAATCCATTCCTTGTGGTTTGATAGTGAACGAGCTCATCAGTAATGCCCTCAAATATGCGTTCAAAGGACGTAAACAAGGGGTGTTGAGCCTTTCTCTGAAAAAGGACGGCAACAAATTGACTTTGCGTGTAGCTGATAATGGTGTCGGCTTACCGCCTAATTTTAGCTACGAAAAAACCGACTCTTTAGGCGTTCAGCTAGTATATACACTCACTGAGCAGATAGATGGCCTCATTCAGGTAAATACTAGTAACTCCGGGACTGAGTTTTTAATTACCTTTGAAATGAAATCTTAACGCATAACCTCTATAACCTCGTTCCATACCGATGGCCATTAATATTCTCGTTGTAGAAGACGAAAGCATTGTAAGAAAAGATATCGAGAGAAGCCTTACGAAACTAGGCTACAATGTAGTAGCACAAGCCGATACAGGAGAAAAAGCAATAGAATTGGCGAAAGAAAACCGCCCTGATATCGCCCTGATGGATATCATGTTAAAAGGCGAAATGAGCGGTATCGAAGCCGCTGATAGCATCAAGAAGATCATAGACATTCCGATTATTTTCCTCACGGCATATGCCGACGAAGCCACTTTAGCTAAAGCAAAAATCACCGAACCGCATGGCTACATCCTAAAGCCATTCAAAGAAATTGATCTTCACACCACCATCGAAATGGCGCTCCATAAACACAAAAAGGAGCAAGAGATCAAAGTAGAAAACGAACTCTTAAAATCACTAACCAGTTTTAAGAATACCGCTGACTATCTCTTCGTGAAACATCACTCAAAACTAGTAAAGCTGAATACTTCAGAGATTTATTACGTGGAAGCGTTGAAGGATTACGTACAAATTGTGACGAAAGATATTAAGTACACCATTCACGCTACGATGAAAGATGTGGAGAAAAAACTACCAGAAAAAGTATTCCAACGTGTTCATCGTTCCTTCATCATTAACATGGATTTACTAGAATCCATTGTGGGTAGTAACGTGGTGATGAAAGACATTCAAAAAGAAATTCCTGTTGGTGGTAATTACCGCGACGAGTTGGGTGATCGCATCAATGTACTGTAAACTTATTTCCGACTAATTACATATTGAATCAGCGCCGTCAAGGCGCTTTTTCTTTTTTCCTCGGTGTACAAAGTAGCCACGCGCTCACGTGCTTTCTCTGAAAGTACCGGATTAGCAGACTTATTTCCCACCGCCTGCCGGAATAGCTCAACCGCCGCATCTGCGCGCTTTTCAAATAAAACGTATCCGGTTTCAGCTACTATTTCGGGCATTGCACCTACCGCTGAAACTAGAGGAACGCATCCACAAAGCATGGACTCGCAAAGAGCATTCGGAAAACCTTCTGACACGGAAAGCTGAACGTAATAAGAGGCGCTAGAATAGAGTTTAATCAACTCTGAGGGTTGCGCGTGCTCCACAACAGTAACATTCGAAGGAAGGGCGCCTAAATCAGTTTTAGCACACCCCACAATCATGAAGTGGTAGGTAGGTAGCTTGCGGGCCATGAGAAGAAAAAGATCTAGCCCTTTAATAGAACGGCGCGCCACCGTTTCTGCATGTGTCGCCACGGTTAGAAAAAGATCATCTTGCCGAACGCTATCATCGGAAACCCAAAACCCTGCGTCGTAACCATTGGCAATAGCGGTAGAACGCGTTCGTAGTCCTTTTACAAAGTGTTTATATCCTTGTGGGCCAAACTCTCGCTGGTATTCTGAATCCTGTGCAATGAGCGATTCACTAACGGGTGCTATGTGATGACTTAGTCGAAAACTTTGCGCCGTGGCCCACGCTAATGGATTTTTTCTAAAGTTGCCATAACCCAAAGACGGAAAGGAAACGGCGTCAGCACCACCAGCAATAATGATCATTTTTTTTCCAAGCAAACGAGCAAACAAACCAGGAAGTAAAGCATGATATCCAGCAAACATGCACACATACACTTTACAGCTCGGGTGAAGAAGTAAGAAAAAGAGCTGCCGGATGAGCAATAATGGTAAGCTGCGCGCGCTCGATAGTCGTCCATTGAATTCAATCACCTTAAACGCATCATCAAGCAAACGAATATCTTTTTGGACAAACGTTGTGCTGCGTGGATAGATATAGGCAATCGAATGCTTAGCCATTTTTGTTTCTTAAAATCATGGCCCACAAAACCTTTCCATAGAAAAGACCAACAAGCAGGAGGGCGAGCGCGAACTGAAGTATGTTGAGTATGACACCAGGCTCAATAATAAAGAACAGTGCCACTAGCAAGGCGGCATAGATACCCGGCGCAAGCACCACGGTGGAGTAATGTTCTTTAGTGGGCTTGAGGTCGTGATTAACCAAACGAAGAATGATGGATTGCACCACTCGCGAAAGCGACATGCCCGCAAGCGCTCCAACCAACTTAAATTCTTTGATGAGAAAAAAGGCAATCACCGCATGGATCAAAAAGGAAAGGGCAAATACGATGGGTAGTCGATGTGTTTTTTCCATGAAGTAAATAGGGTTCACGTAATAGTTGTAAATGCCCCTGAAGGCATAACCAAACGCGATCAAAGGAAAAAGCCATACTACATGGTCAAACGCATGGTTTTTTACAACAAGAGGCCAGAAAACGGGTAATAACAGCACCGAGCTGGCAATGAGAAGAATGGATACTGCGTTGAACAGAATGTGCAAATTGTGCTCTTCTTCGCCCCGGTTCTTCTCACTCCACAAGCGAAAAAGTTTCGGTGAAAGCGCAGAGGTTAGGCCGTTGTGAAATAATTCAATGATCATAACGAACTTTAAAAGCAGATCGAATTCTGCAATATGTCCAAGATCGTGTATAGCGTAATTGATCAAGTAGTTGTTGCCTAAGCTCATTCCCCACATCACCGCCCCAAAGAGTAGCACGGGTGCGCAATAGGCAAGACTTCCTTTTGGAAAACGAAAATGAAACCTGAATTTTTCTTTTCGAAAGAGATAGCTAAAAACAATCACAACACCCACAAAGCCAGCCAAGAAACGCCCGCCTACAGGACCCCAAAGTGTTTCAGGAAAAAAGTGCAGACCTACAAATACACCAACGATGTAAACAAATGTATTGATCACGTTAACCCACAAAAACCGCAATGGGTCTTCTTTGTATATCAGCAGATTTGTGAAAGCTTTAATGAGTGAGTTGAACAAGGCTGTCCCAATGGAAAGGGCCCCAAAGGGAAAAAAATGGGCGTCGGAGGATTGAAGAATAACCTCAAAGCTAAAGCTACCCGTGAGGGCAAACACGGCAAACAATAAAACACCGATCAGCAAGATGGAACTGAACACCTGCGAAACAAGATCTGCGCGATAGGCTTCATCTTTTGAATTGACATAATTACGCACAAGAAATTGATCGAGCCCATAGGTAATGATCACTTGGAAAAGAAGCGAAATAGAGAGGTAAAGCGCTTGAATAGCGTATAAGTCGCGGCTTAAAAACTGAGTTAAAGGAGCCAACAGAAAGAACCCCGCCAATGCAGGAAGGGCTCCCGAAAAGGTGTAAATTAAAGTTTTGGTGGCAATTCCTCGAACCATAGTATTTTCGAGGCCTAATATACGAGTGTAAAAATCAATGGCGCCATCTTTGAGAATTCTGTTATTTACCGAAGGAAACATGAATCATGCTTCCACAAGAATCCGAGCGGTAAAGCCAATGGAATTTTGGTCGGATACGGAAGTTGTTTTTTGCCCCCGCTCTCCGCTTACGCCCCGTAATAGCAGGTGGAATAAAATAAAGTTTGCTTTAGAAAAAAGAGCGTTGCGATTAAAGCGTGCGGCTCTTCTCCGACAGGGTAATTACGACATGGTGTTTTCTCAACGAACCAGCCTTTCGCAACAAGAGATTAATCTCATTCGCAAAAAAAAGAAGCCCATTCTTTTCGATTTCGATGATGCTATTTTTCTTTTATCGCATCGAAAAACCGCAGCAGAAGATACGGCGAGAATGGTGAAGGCTGCAGATCTGGTTGTGGTGAGCACAGAGGAGTTAGCTACCTACTGCAAAGGCTTGGGTAAAAACGCTCACGTTTTAGTGTCGTCGGTGGATACAGATCTTGTGCAACCCACAAACCATAAAAACGAACGAATGATAGTGGGTTGGACCGGATCTCCGGCCACCACAATTTATCTAGATGAATACAGAGAGGCGATAAAGCAGATGTGCTCATTACCTAATGTAGAGTTTACCACCTTTGGCGCAGCGCCAAGGTCCTGGATGAAGGAGTTGAATATCATTAATCACTCTTGGTCAGAAGAAGGTGAGTTAGCGTTTTTGAAAAAACTGGATGTGGGCATTATGCCTTTGACAGATGATGAATGGGCGCGAGGAAAAGGTGGCTATAAGCTATATCTATACATGGCATCGGGCATTCCCTGTTTAGCATCGCCAGTTGGAATAAACGGTCGTGTTATTACTCATGGAAAAAATGGTTTTCTAGCCCATACCAATGAGGACTGGGTGAATTACATACGTGAACTTTCAGAAAATAGCGATCTTCGTCAGCAGCTCGGGAAACAAGGACGATTAGACGCCGAGGAAAAATTTGCCATGAAAAAGGCGGCACAAACTTTAAAAAATTGGGTCGATGAACTCACAAGAAAATAGACTAAGAGATTTTTTGGCCTCCTCTGATAAAAAGGTGATTGAGTTAGGTTGTGGGCCTAATAAGAAGAATGGTGTATTCGGTATTGACGGCCTCGATCTTCCTGGTGTGGATTATGTTTTTAATCTCGAGCAAGGACTTCCTTTCTTGCCAGATAATAGCATAGATCATATCATTTCTCGGCACTTCTTGGAGCACATCGAAAATTTTGATGGCCTCTTAAAAGACATTCACCGCGTTCTCAAGCCGAGTGGACTGAAAGAGGTGTATGTTCCTCATTTTTCTAACCCGTATTATTATTCTGACCCTACTCACAAAAGGTTTTTTGGCTTATATACTTTCGATTACTACTCACAAGGTCATCCGCGCTATAAGCGACGCGTGCCTTCATTTTATGGCCTCAACCAGTTTGAGGTTTTAGAACGGAAACTCGTATTTCGCTCCCCGTTCTTCGGAAGAAATGTGATCAAAAGATTAGCACACAAGTTCTACAATTTGACGCCCTATCTCCAAGAATTCTACGAAGAAAATCATTGCTACTTCATTCCCTGTCAAGAGTTGAAATTTATTCTTCGACCGAAGAAGTAATTACCAATCAATCTTGTAATAAAAAATCGGTAAAAACCCGAGTTGATATTCTTCTCGAATGGCACTTCCTGTGTTATTTTCATCAGGTGCGTAAGTCAGTTTCAATACATTTTTAGTGTTCAGCACATTCACTAAATCCAGGCCTATTTCATGGGTGGTTTTAGCACGATTAATCTTTACATTAACCTTCGTATCAAAACGAAAATAGGGCTTAAATTGGAGCGTGTTTCGAAGCGAGTCTACATAGATCAATTCACGTTCGCGGTCACTGGCCGCCTCATCCGCAGGGCCATACCATCTTCCTCCAGCACGAGTTATTTTTCCACCAATGACAAGTGAGCGGTTCTCCCCTATTTTCCATTCTTTGCTAGTCAAAATATTCATAGCGTAACGGCCATTAAAGTCCGTGTTTCGAACAATACCATCACTGCCTTTGTATTTGGAATCGAACAAGGATGCTGAGAAAAGGAACAACCAACCCTTATAATAAAAACGTTCTACCGTTAGCTCCAACCCTTTGTTTTCAGCAGTGCCTTTGTTCTCCAATCTTCCAGGAAAAAACCGACTAAATCCTGCTCCCGTATTCACTAAAGAAAAAGAAGATGAAAGCTGATCTACAGGGATATTAAACACACGCTGATAATAAGCTTCTGTTTTGATTCTCCAATGTCCTTTTGCCCACTCATGGCCAACTACATAATGATCACTCTTAGTAAAATCCATCCCACGGTTGATTTGTCCCAACGATGCTGATGGCTCATAGAAGTACATGTAGGTGGGCTGCATCTGCGAGTGACGCCCTATACCAATTTGTACACTGTGACGCGCATTCATTTGCCACCGCAACCCAACGCGCGGCTCAATGAAAGAGAAAGACTGGTTAAGGGTAAATGCCTGTGCGTGCCAGCCTGCGCTGATGGTAAGTTGATCGGTAGGTCTATATTTCCACTGGGCATATCCTTGAAGCAAAAAGGCTTGATCACTATTGTTCCAGCGTGTTCTCCAGTTGTAATAATCTGCTGCTGTCGTATCAATGGATCGAACGCTATCGGTGTTATTCCACCAATAGTGATCGGCCATCCAACCGATCCGAAGATTATGACGGCGATTGATTTTGTGTGAAAGATGACCGGCAACTGTAGCCTTACTTTCCCGAAAGGTATAATCCAATAGTGGTGTAAGTGAATCTACCACATATAGATTTTCCGAATCAAGATGACGATAAACTAATTCATGATAACTATCCTGTGTATTGTTGCTCAAAGCAACGGTTGTTTTCAGATATGTGTTTTCGTTGATGGTAAAACTATTCGTGGCTCCTACAATACCGGTTTTACTTTTGAAATATTGGTCCCGATCGTTTTCACCATAAATATTTCTTTCATCGGGTGACTTTTGGTCACTAATGAGAATATCTACTTTGCTCGCGCCACCAAGACCCCAGATAGACCAAGAAGATCTTTTTTGGGCAGGTAAAAAAACGCGAAAGGCACCGTCTTGATAAAGAGGAACCGCATCTGTTCCAATGTCTATTCCTAGACGAGAAAAAAGATCAAGCGTGCTATAACGATAGGAGGCTAAATAAGAAGAGCCTTTTTCACGTGAAATAGGCCCTTCGGCAAAAAGCTCTGTGCCTAAAAAGCCAAACTGTCCGCTGAACTCGTGCTGTTGATTATTGCCATTGCGCATTCGTAAATCAAATACACCAGCAATGGAATTGCCATAGTCAGCAGGAAAGGCACCAGTGAAAAAATCAGAGTTGGCGAGATACTTGTTGTTGATGATACCCACAGGCCCGCCGGCTGTTCCCGGAATCGCAAAGTGATTCGGATTAGGAAGATCAATTCCCTCCATTCGCCACAATACCCCTTGCGGCGAATTTCCTCTTATCACAATGTCGTTTCTAGAATCGTCAGCTCCTTGCACCCCTGCAAAGTTGCTGGCCATTCGCGCAGGGTCTCCCCTGCTTCCTGCGTATCTATCGGTTTCGGCAACGGAAAATTGTCGTGCACTAATCAACGCCATTTCGTTTACCACTTCTCCGTCAGAAGTGCCCACGATCTCTAGGGTCGTCATTTCAATTGCGCTTTGTTGAAGTGGTATTTTTAAAATCACCTCTTTCGCGCTTGTCACGTCAATGGCATCTCGCACAAAGTCAAGATAGCCCGCAAAATTCGCCACCACCCTCACCTTTCCCACCGGGCAATTAGTGATGGCAAATTTTCCTTTTTCGTCGCTTACTCCACCGTTCAACAGCAAAGTATCTCGATATATTCTGATCACCACTCCGCTGAGTGGGTAGTTTGTTTCTGCATCTATAATTTCTCCTCTCACTGTTTGCTGGAGTTGTTGTGTCCAACTCATCAAGCTGCTCAAGAAGAAAAGAATTACGACTAGTCTGCGCATGCCATGTGATTATGCATGCAATTTAATCATTCGTAATTTATTTGATCAAGATCACGGATCCTACTTCACGGTGAATCACAGGACTAGTCGTTGCTTTAAGGTCAAGCTGCCAAGTGTATGCGCCGTCCGCTGACATTTCTCCATTAGGCCCTTCACCATTCCAACAACCGCCTGCATCATGGCTGCGATAAACGAGTTTACCCCAGCGATCGAAAATTTGTAGATCAAAACTCTCGAGCTCAAAACCGCTAAGAACAGGATAAAAACAATCGTTATGTCCATTTCCATCAGGAGTAAAAGCATTAGGAACGTACACCACTGTAGATGGTCGCACTTGCACTACTGACTGAGCTGTATCGCTGCATCCAAAGGCATTGATTACAATTTGTTCAATTAAATAATTACCCCATGTTTGGTAAGTGTATCGAACATCTTCTGTGGTAACTATTTCTCCATTACCCATGTCATAAATCCACTCTACTGCATCCTCACTTGAGCGATCGCGCAAATTGAGAACAGGAGCTCCCATATCAATATCAGCATCCACCACACGGAATCCCGCTTCTGGTGTAGGCATCAAAAACAATGCTTGCTGTTGAATGGTATCAGAAAAACAACCATTGTTGGTTTCAACATTCAAGCGCAAGTCATAATAGCCAGGCTCAGAAAAATCGGATTGTGGGTTTTGTTCTTCGCTAATTAAGTTCCCATCAAGATACCACTCCCATTGGGCAATGTGTTGATTGCTACTTACCTCTGATAGATCAATGAGCTCTAGAGCTGTTCCTGAACACACCGTACTATCCACTATGGCAAAATCTGCATTTGGTGTAGCGTAAATGGTAATGAGTTGTTCGGTTGTTGTTGTGCAGCCAATATTACTCACGGCAGTGAAACTTACGCCATAAGTACCCGCTTCAGAGTAAGTGTGATCAATCATGGACGATGAAGTTTCAGGTAAACCATCACCTGTGTTCCATTGATAAGAAACGATGCCACCAAGCGGTATAGTCGTGTGACTGTCGAGTAGTGTTGACACATCCTCACAAGCATTCAACACTTCAAGATCAACTACAGGCGCTGGATATACCATTAAAGTCATGGACATAGTACTATCACAACCGAAATTGCTGATCGTAACGAGATCGATCAAATTTGTTCCCCATGTTTGAAAGGGATGTGAAATGCTGTCATCATCGGTATAGTCAACACCTTCAATATTCCAAATGTATTGTTCAATTGTACCGCTAGAGATTGTGCTCGTAGATACGAGGGGAAGGTCAGAGTATTGACAGCCATCTTGTGTAAGGAACGAAGGCACTGGTACAGGATAGACCTGAAAAGTACTGTCCACAAGTGTTACACAACCAAAACTGCTCTCTATCTCTAACTGTAATTGATGAAGCCCTAAAGCTAGAGTCTCATTGATAACAAGAGGGTTTTGAGTAGAATTGATGGTGTTGTCAAGTAACCATTCACTTGAAACAATTGTTCCATTCGCAACTGTGCTCGTGTTATTGGCAACGAATGCTAAGTCTTGGCATACGTTGTTCATTTGAATGTTTGGAACGGGTGCGCCATGAACGGTCGCATTATTGGTATCACTTCCCACACAACCAAAGGCATCCGTGTAGGTGTACAATAGAGTGTGAACTCCCGCACCAACTGAAGGGTTGAATTGGTTGATTGTGGAACCGTTGAAGCTGTATTCGCCTCCCACAGGACTTCCTTCTACAAGCGTATAAAGCGCATCATTAGAACAGAATTCAGGAAGGGCGTTCAATGTAACTACTGGTAAGCCGTGAATAGTAGTAATCACTTCTGCACTATTTGTACAGCCCAAGGTATCCGTGAAGAAATAAGTTACCTCATAATCTTGAGTAGCCCATGATGGGTCAAATGAAGTGCTTATTAATCCGTCAATAGTGTAATATCCTGTTGCGCCTTGTGGACTTCCTCCATCAAGAATGATTACATCATCAAATTGACAAATGGATGGATCAAAAGTTAAGCTTACTGTTGGAAGAGGGTTAACAATGATATTCAATGTGTCTGTGCGCACACAGTCAGAATAATAGCCGGTTAATAGAAGTTGAGTGTCCTGTGTGGGGTGTAAATCAAATTCATTAAAGTGTGCACCAGAGGTTACATCGATGGCGTTATTCCAGCTGTAGTTATCACCATTTTCAATAGAAAGATGAATGGTGTCTCCATTGCATATTTCAGAAGGATAAGAGTATTCCATGGCGAATTCCTGCACTACGATAGGCTCAGTGCACTCAACAAGAACTTGACAGCCATTTGGATCGGTTAAGATAATGCTTGGGCAGTAGGTGCCTGTTGCTAAGTAATCATGCGTGGTGGTGGTGCTGCCCGAAGGGTCGCCATTACCATCGTTGAAATCCCAGAAGTAAGTGAAGTACGTATCATTCGGGTTGTAAGCAGAAAAATCAACGGTGTAAGGCACACAGTTAGCGTTGTCGAGAACTGTACTATAAGGGCCTATTAGATCGCCATAGTTGAAGATATCATATACAATAGAAGTATCAACACAACCGAAGTTGTTAGAGGCGATTAATGCTACTTGATAAACACCGATAGGATAAGTATGGTAAGCTTGATCACCAGCTCCTGTTTGGTCATCCCCGAACAACCATTCGATTTGATCAACAGCGCCAGTAGAAGTGTTTTCAAAGGTTACGCCGTATAGACAGTTAGTAATGGTAGAGCTAAAGGTAAAGGAGGCGTTCGGATTCAAAACCTGAACGCCATTGTTCATGCAAGTGGTTTGAATACAACCAGCGCCATTATCCGCACTTAAGCAAACAGTGTAGTTACCGTTAGCTGAATAAGCATGTGAGGCATCAGTTGTTGTCTCTACGTTTAATGCAGACGATGGATCTCCAAAGTTCCAAGTGTAAGAAACCGCTTGTCCGGGGGTAGTATTAGTAAAAACGACTTCCTGGCCAATACAGGTAGTATTACCAGTTACTGCGAATGAGGGTGTTATTGGTGAAGCGGCATTGATGGTTTGTGTAACCACCGAGGTGCATCCTTCATCATTAACGGCTGTTAGCGTTGCGGTTAATGGAATGTTGGGGTAAAATGGTGGTAAAAAAGTATGAGTAACATTATTTCCGCTCGCTACCGCCCCATCGCTGAATACCCAATCCCACGATACAATGGCTGTATTAGAGGATTCAAATTGAACTTGAAAGGGATCACAGCTAGAGATAACGTTGGAAGCAAAGTCACCAAATTGACTGTCTGTTGAAACACAAACAGCATCGTTGTATTCCACGGTATTCTCACAACCATTGGCATCAATACAAGTTACGGCGAAGTCATAACAACCTGCGTCAGAAAACTCGAGTTGTGGCCAATGATTTTGGTTCGCTCCTGTTACGATTGTTTGTGTTTGTCCGTTGTGGTAATAGTTGGAGGTCCAAACTCCTGTATTCATGTTTTGTGTGACAATCAAACTATCACCATTGGATATTTGAACATTCCAGTAACTATTGTTCTGTGTACTGTTTAGAGCAACAAGCACTGGCGGACATCCTTGGCTCGCTTGAAAGCTTAATCCAGGATCAGCAGGTTGAATTACAATTTGGGTTGTTGCAACATCAGGACAGCCGAGTAAGTCATTAATCGCTGTTAGAGTTACTTCATAAGTACCAGGGGCAGGAAAGGTGTGATTTACAATTTCCTGATCATTAATTTCTGGACTGCCATCGCCAAAATTCCAAATCAAGTGTTCGGCTTCTATAGACTGATCTCCGAATTCGACATCAAAGATGTTTTCACAAGTTACGGCGTAGTCGAAAATGGCCACCGGAGGAGTGATGTAGATGTAGTTTTCTAATATTTGTGTAGTGTTACATACACCGTTGAATACGGTGAGTGAAACGTCGAAATAGCCAGTATCTTGATAATCGTGTGTGATACATAATAGATCGGCCTCCATGCTGATCCAACCGGTTCCATCATCAAAGTTCCAAGCAAATTGATTACCCGGTTCGCTGTCCACACAAAACTCAATGGACTCTCCGGCGCAGCTAATTTGTGTAGATGCAGTGATGTTGGTCTGTACGTCTTGAACAACAGTAATGTTTTGTGGATGGGTGAAAGAAGCGGTACAACCCTCTATAGTGGTTACATGAAGGGTAATCGAAAATTGCCCCATAGCTGTGTAACTATATACTGGATTTTCACCAACAGCATCAATGGTTCCATCGTTGTTGAAGTCCCATTCGTAATTAGTCACTTGAGTGGTATTGGTAACGGTAAGTGCGGTAATAGCAACGTCATTACCTATACAGGCAGCAGGAGGATGGTTAAAGTTGATTACTGGTGGTTGAAGGGAGATGTAATTGCTTTCAAGAACGGTAGAACTACAGCCGTTGCTATTTGTGGCAACTAGCGTTACATCGTAGTCTCCGAAAGTAGTAAAGGTGTGGTTGAAGTTGTTGCTAGCGCTAACGCTTACACCGTCAATAAACCATTCCGATGTGATGCCTGATCCAGATGTAGTGTTGGTGAATGTTGTCGTAAATGGTACCGAGCAAGAACTTACTGCACTTGCAGAAAAACTACCAGTAATGCCTGGTGTAATGGTGATGTTCGTTTGTTCACTTGTTGAGCAAGAAGCACTGTAGGTAACGGTTACTGTTGGCGTGAAACTTCCTGTATTAGTGAATACGTAGTTGACACTAGTGCCGGTAGCGTCGGTTGTACCATTGTTGTCAAAATCCCAAGTAATGGTGCCTCCTGCTGGTAAGCTTTCGGCGCTAAAGCTCACTGTAGAGCCAGCGCACGCAGTGTTTGGGGCATTCGTGATAGTTAATGTGGGTTGATCGAAAATTTCGATGTTTTGACACTCCTCGTTTTGACAACCGATATTGTCTGTTACGGTAAGGCATACTTCGTATGTTCCTGTAGTTGCAAAACTGTGACTGGTGTTTCCAGCTTGAGTGGATGTTTGTCCATCGCCAAAACTCCAGGATGAAGTAAGCGCGGAGTTTCCCGTGGAACTATTTGTAAAACTGACAACTTCTGGTGGTGTGCAAGTAAGTACGGTAGAGGGTGAAAATGACGCGTTAGGAAACAAGTCGACAACTTCAATGAGTTGCGGCATGGTTACAGAACCAAAACATCCGTTGATATCGGATACGGAAAGGATTGGCGTAAATAGACCGGTATTGGAATAACAATTAGTCGGACTTTGTTGTGTTGATGTTGATCCATTTCCGAAATCCCAGTTCCAGTTCGTTATAGGCCCGCTGCCTGGTGTGGATGTGCTGCTGAATGTTACGCAAAGCGGAAAACACCCTTCGGGATCGTTCACAGTAAAGGAAGCCACTGGTTTAGCGTAAACCGTGATGTAGTTGCTTACGGCTTGTGTTTGGTTACCGTTGACGGTGAGACTTACATCATATTGGCCAGGATCTGAAAGAATTCCAACGTATTGGTCGCTGCTAGATGTAAGCGTGCTTCCATCTGGGGCGGTTATTGTCCAACTGTAGGAAGAAATGCTTCCTGCACTTGGGGAGGTCACGTCGATGACCACTCCAAGCGGCGTACAGCCATTTGTAGTGTTCGCTTGAAAAGTAACTTGGCCTATGGCCGAGCTGCTGATCAATAGACCAAAAACGATTTTAATGATTTGACGGATCACGTTGTGGGTATAGGGTTGGTGGGTCAACCTTTTACCTTAGTTCCGCCTGTTTTGTTACGTTTTTAACAAAATCGATTTTAAGGCCCTTTTTTGACGCGATCATCACCTCCCAATGTGGATCATTAGGATGGATATATCGGATGGATTTACGCCGCTTATTCTGCTCGCCTGGCCCAATGTTTCGGGTCGGATAAGGGATAGCTTCTGTCGGGCCTCCATACTGAGGCTGGTTAAAGCATTGTAGTTGAAATTTTGTGGAAGCGGTACGTTTTCCAATCGATTCATCTTTTCCGCAAGCTCTTTTTCTTTCGCTAGGTATCCTTCGTACTTGATCTGAATTTCAATTTGCTCCGCAATGGAATCTGCGAGATCGCCATATGCAGTTAGTTTTTCTTGAGCTTCTGGCGCGGCAAGAAGAAGACGTTTGAGGTCGAGTTGAGGCCTGCTAAGCAGCTGAGTGAATTTTACCTTTTGAGAAACTTCTGGCGATCCCGCTTCGGACAAAATAGGGTTGACAGATGTGGGCTCTACGCTCAAGTTGTGGAGGTATTTGATCATTTCCTGTTTGCCAGAAAGCTTTTGTTCCACGAGGAACATTCTTTCATTACTAGCAAGACCAATTTTGTGGGAGAGCGGAGTTAAACGTTCATCTGCATTGTCTTGGCGCAATAGCGTTCGATATTCTGCTCTACTGGTGAACATGCGATATGGTTCGTCGGTGCTTTTCGTGATGAGATCATCGATTAGTACCCCGATATACGCTTCGGATCGGGTCAGAATGAATGGTTCTTTTTCTTTTACGTTTTGGGCGGCATTAATGCCTGCAATGAGCCCTTGACACGCAGCTTCTTCATATCCCGTGGTTCCGTTGATTTGCCCAGCGAAAAAGAGATTAGCGATGTCTTTGCTCTCTAGGGTGTGCTTGAGTTGGTCGGGTGGAAAATAATCGTATTCAATGGCATATCCAGGTCGAAACATTTTGGCTTTAGAAAAGCCAGGAATTTCGCGAAGGGCCTTCAACTGTACATCTTCGGGAAGGCTGGTAGAAAACCCGTTGACATATATCTCAACAGTGTTCCAGCCTTCTGGCTCCACAAAAAGCTGATGCTTGTCTTTATCCGCAAACCGAGTTATTTTATCTTCAATGGACGGACAATAGCGAGGCCCGGATCCGGTGATTCGCCCCGAATACATAGGCGATTTTTCAAAACCGGTGGCTAGAATATCATGGACGGTTTGGTTGGTATAACTAATCCAGCAGGATAGTTGTTTTTCTACGAGTTTGGTTTTAGTGAAAGAAAAACGCTCTGGTTTTTCATCACCAGGCTGCTCTGTCATCACGGAATAATCCAAGCTTCTTCCATCAATTCGGGGTGGGGTTCCGGTTTTCATGCGGCCGCTTCGAAAGCCTAATGAAATCAACTGTTCCGTAATTCCTTCAGCTCGTTTCTCACCAATGCGACCACCGCCAAATTGTTTTTCACCAATGTGGATCACACCATTCAGGAAAGTGCCATTCGTTAGCACCACGCTTTTGGCGCCGAATCGCAGCCCCATCCCTGTTTTCACACCAACAACCTGGTTGTTTTCAACGATGATTTCACTGACCATATCCTGCCAAAAATCAACTAATGGTGTCTGCTCGAGCATGTATCGCCACTCTTCTGCAAATTTCATTCGGTCGTTTTGAGTACGCGGCGACCACATGGCGGGACCCTTTGACCGGTTCAACATTCTGAACTGAATTGCAGACCGGTCCGACACAATTCCACTATAGCCACCAATGGCGTCTATTTCCTTGACAATCTGACCTTTAGCTATACCACCCATGGCGGGATTGCAGCTCATTTGGCCAATTTTGGTCATGTCCATTGTTACCAAAAGAGTACGACAACCGAGGTTGGCAGAAGCGGCCGCAGCCTCGTTTCCAGCGTGGCCAGCACCAATAACTATAACATCGTAGTTTGTTTCCATTGAGAAGTGTTCCACGTGGAACGTCGGGTTTATTTGGTGTTTTTGACTTCTTTTTTTCCTTGATTATTGGTCAAATATAGTGATAAATATCGGTCTTCCAAAACAGTCATTTCACTTTTTTTCAACTTTGTTTTATCTTGATAACCAATAAGATGTAGCACGCCATGGATGATAATTCGACGATCTTCGATGAGAGGTGATACACCTAGTTTAGAAGCATTTTCTTTCACTCGATCAATGCTGATGAAGATGTCACCAGACACAATTTCGCCCTCTCCGTAATCGAACGTAATTACATCGGTGTAATAGTCATGTTGAAGGAATTGCTTATTCATGGCCAATAAATACTCGTCTGAACAGTGAATAATGGAAATGTCACCAGGGATTTTGCCCTCTGCTAGGATCGTTTGCTTTATCCAAGCCTTTATTTCTCGCTTGAATCGGGGCGAATAGGAGGTGTCTTGCTTAAAAAAGGATGTCAGTGCCATAAAACAAATTTGAAGCGTCTAATGAGCTTAAAATCGGCCATGGAGAATAGTTGCTCACCGCGCACTGTCGAAATGATCTGTCAGTTGGGGCCGAATGGCTGAGAAGGCATTAAAACAAAAAACCCTGATTTCAAGCGAAATCAGGGTTCATATCTGGGGAAAAAATAACCTAAGCGGCTGGCTCGTTTTCGAGCACTTCAAAATCCAGAATGACAACGCGACCGCCATCTTCAAAAGAACATTTGTCAGCAAGGTTGCGCATAAGGAACACGCCACGTCCATGAGGTTTTTCAATGTTCTCTGGAGCAGTGGGATCAGGAAGATTGGAGTAATCGAAACCAGGCCCTTCATCCTCTATGGTAAAACGCATGGAGTTTTCAGTGGTGATTTCAAAAGTAAGCGTCACGTTTTTGGAAGAGTCGAGCTTGTTGCCGTGAACTATAGCGTTGTTTACGGCTTCGGTCATCGAAATGAGAATTTCGCCGTAGTAGTCCTCTTTCACGTGGAACTCTGCGCAAACCGCATCCACCAAATTTTCCGCGATGTGTATACTTTCCATCACCGAAGGAAAGGTCATTGTTCTTTTCGTGTTTTGCATGCCTAAAGGGTTGATATCGGTTTGCATTTTAGCTCCAAAGAGCGAATGCAAAGTTCTTCAAAAGAAAGGAAGATTTTATCATGCTACGGACTACCTCAGCAAAAGTTTTCCATACACCGAAAGTTAATTGCTTCCAATGCGGTTGAAATAGGCGTTCGCTTTGTCTTTGTAGTAAGGACGTAGAGATGGCGGAACAGAGCGGAGAAGCTCGGTTTCCTTCTCTTTTTTGCGCAAATACTCCGCGTATTTTACGGGGTTGCTAGTAGGATATTGCTGCGCCTCTTTACTTTTTCGCTGATTGTCTTGATCGCGAATGCGCTCAGCATTCTCTGCCTTGAGCAAACGGGTCATGATGTCTTGTTGACGGCGAAGACTCTCTTCAGTAATGTTGTTGTTGACAATATCTTTTTGCAGCTGCTCCATGTCCTTGGCAATTTGTTTCATCTCATTGCCATTGCCACTTCCGTCTTGGTTAAGTTCCGCAGCCTTTTCTTCCATAAGCTTACGAATGGCCGCTTGTTTAGCCGCCATTTCGGCCAGTTCCTTACTCATCTGACCATCTTGACCGCCCTGACCCTCTTTTCCTGTTTTTCCTTTATTCTCGCCCTTCTTTTTTAAATCTTCTAGTTGCTTCGAAAGGGCTTCTTGCATTTTTTTCATGTCTCCAGCAGAGGGCTTGGGTTTTTTGCCATTTCCACCAGGCTTTTCACAGTTTCCTTGGCCCGGTTTATCACAAGAGGCCTGATTTTGCATTTGTTTTAAAGCCTCATCCAACATCAATGCTAAGTTGTTGAAGCTAGTCATTACATACTGTTGCGCAGCCGTTACTTCGCCTGTTCTGCGCTCGGGTATTTCTTCTAGTGCCTTCTCCATATTTTCATTCACGAGATTGATCTCATGATTAACCATAGCGGAAATAGTAGGAACACGCTTACTCAAAGCAAAAAGCGAATCTTCAACCATGCGAGCATCGTCTTTCAACTTTCGTTGTGTTTGACCCAGCTTGTTATACACAGGGTCTTTTACATCCACCGTTTTAAAATCGGACATCAGTTTCTCTTGATCGAAACTTAAGGTGATGATGTTTTCAAGTAAAGCACGAAGAGCCTCCATGTCCTCTTGTTGCTGCTCTTGTTGAGCTGAGGCCATAGAGCTTTTCATTTGCTGCGCCATCTGTTTCATTTTTTGGGCAGCTTTCTTTTGCGATTTCGAGGCGGAGCTCTTTTTGTTCTTCTCTAAACTATCTGAACTTTCTTTTTGGTCTTGTTTGATCTCTTCTTCTTGCTGATCAGTGTCAGGCATTTTTGTAGGATCTTCTAATTCTTGATTGAGCTTTTCTATTTCTTCTTTCTCTTTTTTGAGCTCCTCAAACTCCTTGTTCAATTCATCTTGCTGTTTCTTCAACTCTTCGGAGTTGGCGTCTTTCTTTTCGGCTTCTTCAGAAAGTTTGTCCTGCTTTTCGGCTAATTTTTCAAGCTTCTCAATGGCCTTTTCCATCTTCTGCTCAACTTCCATTTTCTTGAACTGTTCGAGCGCACGGTCTAGCTCTTTTTCAAGATCCTCGTTGGACATTTCCATTTTATCGAGTTGCTCTTGTAATTGGTCTTTATCCAATTTTTTCATGAGCTCTTGAAGTTCTTCCATCATCTTTTGCATTTCAGGAGAAATGACCTGCTCCATCAGTTCCTCGAGTTGCTTTTGTTTTTGCAAAAGACTCTCGTTAGGCTGTTGAAATTCCTGTTGCTGCTGGTTACGCTGATCGTTTTTCTTTTGAATTTCCTCCACCTGCTTGCGAAGTTCTTCTTGTTGTTTCAAAAGATCTTGAAGTTTCTTTTCGTCTTGCCAGCTGAGCTTTTGTTTATCTAGCATTTGACGACGAAGTTCTTCCATTTCTTTTTGAAGTTTCTTGGCGTCTTTGATGCTTTCTTCGAGGTCTTCTTTAATGTCGTCGCTCTTTTGATCCATCAACTCTTCGAGTTCGTCGGTGGATAGAATGGCCACTTCGCGCACCATGGAGCGTGCACTTTTGCTGCCATGAACGCCGTCGTTATCCCAAATCTCAAAATAATAATTGATCTTATCACCCGGTTCAGCACCAAGTGGGGCTAAGCTCCATTCATAGAAAAACTGGTCAGCAGGAAAGTCTTTGCTAACGGGTATTTCCACTGTCTTAACCGCGGATGATTTCGAGGCGTTTTCACTGTAAGTAAATTGATAATTGAACGTAAGCCTTTTGAAGCCGTAATCATCTTTCACATCGCCGGTAAAGTAGAATAAGCTTAGGGAGGCGCTATCTCGTTCTTCTTCTACAACGATACTAGGCACTAAATCGGGAATAACTTGTACCCGGTATCCGATGCTGTCTCGATTTGAAATGAACTGATTTTTGGGTTGCAGGCTGTAAGCAGCATTGCTCATGGCTGTTCGAGTGAACGAAAACTCGTCGTCATCATTGGTGAGCACATAGGTGCTATCGGCATATCTCAGATCGATTTGATCCGTGTTTTTTGTGATGAATTTCCAGGTGATACGTGTACCCTCTGGAATGGTCAGATCGCCGGTATTGCTGAGTTTTTCATCGGGTCGATTGAGGTATCCAGGATAGTCGAGCACAACTTCGAAATCGATAAGCTTCGGCGCGGGAATAACCTTAATATCGTATGCATCGCTGTAAAAACCGGATGCATAAAAATTGAATCGGGTATCGCTTTGTAAGTTGCGGAAAGTGTATGAAAACTCAACAGCGTTTTTTTGTTCTAAAAGAAACTGTTGTCCATTCAACTCAAGGTAAACTTTATCGGGGATCTCTTGTCCATCGAGCTGAACCTGGATAGTGAAATCTGAATTTTCAGGAGCCTCAAGATTGGGGTTAGTGACCTTAATGGTAAAAGGCGCTTCTTCAGCGATGATTTGACCATGCTTAATGAGGCGTTCGGTTGGCCGAGTAAGCACGCTAGGGGCTGCAAAAAGCAAAATCAAAATAATGGCAACAGGAGGCAGAGCGTACTTGAGGTATTTCTTGTTTTCTTTAAAATCAACAGCGGAAGAAAAGGGAACAGGCTTGAGTGCTGCTATGCGCTGATTAATACTGGCTTCAAGGAGCGAATTGTCTTTTTCTAAATCAGCTTTTTCTTTTAGTTGAAGGGTATTTAGCAGTCGGTCTTGCACATTAGGAAAGTGCTGCCCAACGATTTGAGCGGCTTGAGTATGAGATATTGTTTTTCCAAAACGGAACATTTGAGCAAGCGGCCAAATGAAAAAGCGCGACATGATGTAGGCAGCACCCGCAATGAAACTCCAGAAAAGAGCGGTGCGCACCAATACGTTAAAGCGTCCGAAATACTCTAACAGAATAACCAACAGGTATGCTCCCAAAAGCAAAGCAACGCCGTAGATGGCGCCACGGATCATTTTGTTTTTGTAATACTTGCGAATGAATTCGTCAAGCTTTTGAATTAAGAGTTGGTAACCGCTAAGATTTTCGTTGCTCATTTTTTATTCGTCCTTCACGATTATGGTTCACTCAGCTGAACGAGCGGAGAGTTTCAAAATTATAACATCCTGTTCATTACAGGAGGGATAAAGGTAGAATTATGCACACGTAATTTAGGAAAATTAACGTGTTGATTAATGTTTGAATTCAGCCCAGAGCCATTCGCCACCCATTTGCTTTTGAATAAAATTTCGGGCGTTGGTGTAAACGGCGCGTTGAGATTTAAACCAAATAGTCTTGTAAATATTGGTTTCGAATGCCCCATTTTCTTGTTTTAGCACCTCAATACCAAGAATGTTTTTTTTCTGCTTTTTACACCAGTCAATATAGTCGAAAGCCGCTTGTTTGGTGAGGTTGAGGCCGCTTGGTGGTGTAGAAGGTGAATTCATAGAACTGCAATAATTGACAAATGTTGGGGAAAAGTATGTGGGGGGTAAATGTAACATGTGTTGTAAAAAACACGTTACAGGTAAAACATACCCTAGTTGAGTTCCAGAAAATCCCAAAATCTGTCAAATGAAAATGGGTCTGCAACAATTCTAGGAAAGTATGGTTAACCCTAAAATAGCTTGAACCACATGGCAAAGATATCTCGTATAGCGACCGATTTTGAGACTTGGTTTAATAACAAGTTTGGATGGTTTTTTACCAACGGATCAAAAGATCACGCCTAAAGTTGAATGCAAACGTTTTGGGCCTCAGTAAAGAATTTGAGAGCTTCAAAACCACCTTCTCTTCCAACTCCTGAGCTTTTTACTCCTCCAAACGGCGTGCGCAGGTCGCGCAGGAGCCAACAGTTAATCCACGCAATTCCGGACTCTATTTTTCCCGCCACGCGATGAGCTCGTGTAATGTCTTGTGTCCAAATGGTACAAGCTAAACCATACTCGGTGGCATTAGCCAATTGAATAGCCTCTTCTTCTGTATCAAAAACCTGAATGGTCACCACAGGGCCAAAAATTTCTTCTTTATTTGTTCTACATTCTGGACCTAGCCCCTCAATTACAGTAGGCTCAATGTAGAATCCACCTGACCGATGATCGGCGGGAACAACTTGATGTCCACCGCACAAAATGGTTCCACCTTCTTGTTTGGCAAGTTCAATGTAAGCCAAGACTTTTTCCATGTGTGCTTTGCTCACAACGGCACCGGTTTTTGTATCGGGATGCAGCGGATCGCCAACGCTCATTGCGCTTACTTTTTTTACAAAAGCTTCTTTGAATTTGGGATAGATTTCGCGCTGAACAAGAATGCGGGAACCACAAAGGCATATTTGTCCTTGATTCGAAAATGAAGAGCGTATAGTCGTGCTTAGCATTTTGTCGAAATCACAATCGTTGAAAATGATGTTGGGGTTTTTACCCCCTAACTCCAACGAAAGTTTTTTGAATTTGGGAGCAGCAATAGAAGCAATATGAGCACCAGTAGTTGTGCCACCCGTGAAGGAAATAGCTTTTACTTTTGAGTGACTAACAAGAGCGTTTCCGGCTTTAGCCCCTAATCCGTGTACAATGTTTAACACGCCTTTTGGAAGACCGGCTTTAATACAAAGTTCAGAGAAGAGAAATGCTGTGTAAGGAGTAATTTCAGAAGGCTTTGCTACTACACAATTGCCCGAAGCGATAGCTGGGGCTATTTTCCAAGTGAAAAGATATAATGGTAGATTCCAGGGTGAGATGCAGCCCACTACGCCAATTGGTTTTCTATTGGTGTAGTTGATGGCGCTATCTTCCATGATGTGGGCCTCAGAGGCAAAATGGACAATGGAAGTAGCGAAGAATCTGATATTTGATTCAGCTCGAGGGATATCTACGCTAGAAGAAAGGCTAAGGGGCTTTCCGTTATCAATGGATTCGGCTTTTGCAAGCTCACTAGCGTTTTCGGCGATGAGGTCAGCAAGTCGAACAAGAATTTTTGATCGTTCAGCAGCGGGAGTTTTGCTCCAGATTGGAAAAGCGGCTTCGGCAGCGGCAACCGCGGCGTCAATATCTTCCTGATTACTGTCTGGGATTTGGGAAAACACAAGCCCGTCGATAGGACTTACATTATCAAGGTATTGTCCTTGAATCGGGGCTTTTAGTTCACCGTTGATGTAGTTGAAAATCGTTTTCACCGGAAAAAAATTGGGGTGTTTTCGCAGAAAGGCAAAAAAAACACTTGTTCGTTTGACAAATATGCACTTATTTTGCACCCGCTTTTCGAAAGAGAGCGAAAAAGATTGCCCTATCGTCTAATGGCAGGACAACTGATTTTGGTTCAGTTTGTGTTGGTTCGAATCCAGCTAGGGCAACTAAAGAAAAACCTCGAAAGATTTTATCTCTCGAGGTTTTTTGTTTTTAGCGCAGTCGAATGACTTGCCCAGGATGAATCGTATCAGATTCATGAAGGCCATTGCGCTTTAATAGCTTGTTCATTTTTACCCCAAAGCGTTGAGAGACCTCGCGCATAGTGTCACCCGATTTGATGGTGTAGGTGTTTTCCTTGGCTTTGTTGCGCTTTGGTTGGATGTAGATGATATCGCCCTCATTCAGTTTTTTTCCCTTGGCCATATCGTTGTACTTGTAAATCTGCCAAGCACCGATCTCCAACTCAGCAGCAATTTTTTCAGGAGTATCACCTGCTTTTGCCTTAATAAATTTAATACGATTGGCACTGAGCATAACCGTGCGGTTGTTTCCAATGCTTATTTCTTTCCGGCTATCGGCTGCACTGTCTTCTTCTTCTGTGGGTTTAATAGTGGGCTTTTTAGACGATTCTTTATGATCAGGTAGTTCGTTCTTTTTGATATACTTCATTCCCGCTTCATCATACTGATGCAGGTTGTAACGCTCAATAAGATCAATCAGAAGTTGGGGATATTTGGGGTTAGTAGCATAACCGCAGTTTTTTAAACCCTTTGCCCATGCTTTATAGTCATCTGTATCGAGCTCAAACAGCGGTGCGTATCTATTCTTTTTAAGAAAAAGTGAATGGTCTTCAAAGGATTCTCGGGGATCGTTATACTTGCGAAAACACTCACCACGCGTTTCATCATCTTCATAAATTTTTTTTCCTGACCAATCATTGTGGCACTTGATGCCGAAGTGGTTGTTTCCTTCAGTGGCGAGGCGAGAGTTGCCATTACCACTTTCGAGAAGGCCTTGTGCGAGTGTGATACTAGCGGGTATTTTATGGAGAGCCATTTGGTAGATGGCTTCGTTTTTCCAGGTTTCAATGTACTCAGGAGCCGAGATGACGGGAGCGCACCACAGCTGTAAAGGACAGAGCAAAAGGAATAGAAGAGAACGCCTCATGAGTGTAGAAGGGGCATAATTAGCCCACATACAAAATAACGAGGGAATGAAGCCTTTGTTTCAGTCGATAATGCAAGGCTTTGAACAGCGTGATGTGAAATTAGACACCTTGATTAGAAGCGGGTGCCGATAGTGGAGTAGTGTCGAAATCTATTTCTTTTTCGAGAGCACCGTCGGGCTTATAGAATTTCCACAGGCCAGCTCTTTTTCCTTTTACATATTGGCCATCCATATACAGCTGACCGTTTTCATGCCACGTTTTATAAGGGCCTTGTAGAGTATCGTTTAGATAAGTGTGAGAACTCCAAGGTTTTCCATCGGTGCGATATGATTTGGCCTCACCGTTTTTTAATTCGCTTTTGAAGTTCCACTCCAGCTTGGTTTTGCCGTTTTGATAAAACTCACGCTCCATAATTTTTTCGTCCGTTTCCTTATCGAAATACATAACGAGTTTTGCTTTTCCATCGGGATAGGTGAGTTCTACTTTTTCTTCTACATTAGAAGATGAACAAGCGAAAAGGGCGAGTGCGAGGAAAAACGAAAGATATTTCATAAGTTATTTATCCCGGTTGATAGTAAAGTGGACAAGCGCTTCGAGTGATTGACGGGCATCATTTTGAGGAAAGGTATGCAAAATGGCGATGGCCTCGTCGCGAAGTTGTTCCATTTTTTTAGCAGCGTAGTCTATGCCACCATTGGATTTTACGATTTGAAGTAGCTCGTTGACCTTTGTGCTGTTGGTATTGTGTCGCTTGACGATGTTAATGAGTTTTTTGCGCGTATTGTCGTCTACTTGTGCAAGCGTGTAAATGAGCGGGAGGGTCATTTTTCTCTCTTGAATGTCAATTCCAATAGCCTTTCCAATGTTTTTTCCATAACCATAGTCGAAGAGATCGTCTTTGATTTGAAAGGCAAGGCCAACAAGGATTCCGAACTTATACATTTTTTCGATATTCTCGTCGGATGTTCCTGTTGAGGCGGCACCACTTTCACAACAAGCACCAATAAGCGATGCTGTTTTTTGGCGGATAATTTCGAAATACACCTCTTCGGTAATATTGAGTAAACGCGATTTTTCTTGTTGCAAAAGTTCACCCTCACTCATTTCTTTAACCGCTCTGCTAACGATGTGAAGAAGTCGGAACTCGTCGCGATCGATGCTCATGAGCAGTCCTCGAGAAAGAAGGTAATCACCGACGAGTACGGCAATTTTGTTTTTCCAGAGTGCGTTGATAGAAAAAAAACCGCGACGCATTTGTGCATCATCTACCACATCATCATGAACGAGCGTAGCTGTGTGAAGCAGTTCGATTAACGATGCAGCGTTGTAGGTGGAGGAGGTAATTCCTCCACACAGTTTTCCGGCAAGAAACACGAACATAGGTCGCATTTGCTTGCCTTTTCTTTTGATGATGTAGTGGGTAATTCGATCGAGCAGGCCGTTCTCACTTTTCATCGCATTACGGAAATACGATTCAAACTCCAACATTTCGGAGGCGATAGGGGCTTGAATTTGATCGAGCGTTTGCATGGACAGCAAAAGTAAAGGAAGATTGGCTTCTGAAATCTTGATTTTGATTAATGTCGATAAACCCGTTGAAAGGTAGAGAATGTTAACAGTTTGGATCGACTAATAGTTCGCAGTACTTTTGACCGCTTAATCTTTAATTAACTATCGAACCAACTACATGAGGAAATCCTTACTCTTGCCTAGTTTCATGGGCATTTTTCTTATGCTTGTCCTTTCATTAATGTTTTCCATCCAATCGAGTGGTCAATGTTTGAATGACAATGCTTACTACACGTCCCTTACACCAGTTACTGTTGGCGTCCCCGTTTCTGCGGGATGCGTTTATGGTGGAGAATACGTAAATGTGAACGTTTGTGCGGGAGCTACTTACACCTTCTCGACTTGTGGGGCGACATGGGACACGTATATTACTTTGTTTAACGGTACTAACGCGGGAGCTTTGTCTTTTGACGACGATGGTTGCGGCGTGGTTGGCGGAGCAAGTAACCTAACCTGGACGGCCACATTTTCGGGAACATTGAGAGTTTCTGTTGATGTATATGGCTGCACAACAAACACTGTTTGCTCCCCCATTCAAGTAACTCAATTGACTGCTTGTCCGAGTGTTTGCTCTAACTTGTCTATGTCCATTTCTGATGGAGGCTGCCAATCAAACGGTGTAACTAATTTGCCATCGATGAACTTCACCTTCTTTATGACGGGTGGTGGTTGTGCGGTGGAGACACTTTACTTCATTGAAAACAGTGGACCGTTGATGCAAATGGACTTAAGCACTTTTGCTTTGAATAATGGTGAGTCCATTAACATCACTGAGTTTAACCCTAATAGTTCTTACGTTTTTGCCTTTGCCACCAGCGACGGCACCATATCTATAGACTATTTTTATAATACCGGAACGTGTCCTACAGGAAACTGTGAACCTATTACATTAACGGTGGATCCAGACTGTTTCGGCAGTGAGGTTTCTTGGACGCTGAATAGCACTACAGGAGTGAATTACGGATCAGCTGCTGCGGGAACTTATCCAAACGTGACTCCACTTGGAGGTTCGATTTACACGTATAATGGATGTTTGCCAGATGGATGTTACACGTTTACCATTAACGATACTTACGGAGATGGTATGATGGGTGCACAATACGCAACTTGTGATGTGGACGGCGATTTCTACATGACCGATTCTCAGGGAGCTTTACTGGTAGATGGAAATCCAAACTTTGGTTTTGGAACGAACTATAATTTCTGTATTCAACCAGAAGCGTGCGTGGTAAGTAATGTGTTTGCCGATGGTTTCGGCTGCGTGAGCGGCTATGACTATTATCAAATGTACGTTTACTACACAGGCACTTGCACCGTAGATTACGCATGGGTTTATAGCACCGCATTGGGTTGGGAAATGTTAGATCTAACTGCTAACAACTATCAGTCGGGTGATCCAATTGATGTTTATTTCGGTCAGTCGAACACTACTTACGACTTCTACTTTGAGCTTAGTGATGGATCCACTTCTGCAACTTACTTCTTAGTGACCGGCAATTGTTCAACAGCGACGTGCTCGGTGACCAGTGTTACTGCGAGTTATGTAGGTTGTTCAAATAGCAATGAGGTAGTTAACTTCGTGGTGAACGGAACAGGCTCTTGCACACCAGATATCATGTGGGTGAGCACAGACGGTTTGACTTATGATCCAATTGACCTTGGTCCTTTTGGTTATGTACTTGGTCAAACGATTCCAATTGAGTTCTTCTTGGACAACACCACGATGTACTTCTATTTTGAGCTAAGTGATGGCAACACGTCTTTAGTATATACCTATACCACGGGAACCTGCGATCCTATTGGATGCTCAGGGCTTAGCATCAACTACGTTGCTTCTGACTGCATTGATAATGCAGGAATATCTACACCATCAGGTAGCGTTTTTGCTAACTATACAGGATCTTGCTTTGTTCAAGGAGTGTACTCTTCGGTGAATGGTGGTATTTATGAATACCTCGATTTATCGGCTTATGGATTTGGTAGTGGTGATGAAATCGGTTTGTTATTTAACGTACCAAACGCGAGCTATGCGGTGTATTACATCTTGAGCGATGGAAGCATTTCTCCAGTGGCAACCTTTACAACACCAGCTTGTGTGTCTGCAGAAACCATTTGTGATTGTGATGGCAACCAACATTCTATCGATGTGCTATCATGGTTGGGCGATGGATCTTTAGACAACGGAAGCTTTTTGTTCTTAGGGGTGCCAGTGAACTTCGATTGTCCACTTTGGGGATATGACTGTGGCGATGACGCTACGGTGTTTCCTTATGACCCATACGGTGTTTGCTCTGGCTCAATACCACCTGCGAATGGTTGTGTTGCTGAAGAGTGCAATATGACAACACTGGCTGTTGCGACCGACTGCTTCCCAGGTGAAGTGAACGCATATATCTACAATTCAAATGGTGATCAAGTTGTGCATTTTGGTCCGAATGAATTGATCAATAATTACACAGAGTATAGTTTGAACATGTGTTTACCAGCGGGCTGTTACACCCTTGTTGTAACAGACTCTTATGGTGATGGTTTAGCAGGATCGGATTGTACCCAAACAGGATACATCAGCGTTACAGGAACGGATACAGGAACCTTATACGTTTATCAATCGGGTAACTATGGCTTCGGCTTCCAAGCAGATTTTTGTGTGGGACCGATTTCAACTTGTAACAACCTAGGGCTTGAGTTGTCTCCGGCTCCATGTAACCAATTGAACGGTGTTCTTTTCCCAACAGTTGATATGGTGTTTGACTACACCGGAACGTGTACAGTTGCGTCTGTTTTCCTTTCAGAAAATGGAGGAGTATTTAATCCAATAGATGTTAGCGCTCAAGGATGGGGACCTGGCGATACAGGAACTATTTTCTACTTAAATCCGAACGCTTCTTACAACATCTATTACGTTTTGAGTGACGGATCTATTTCAGGATTGTATAGCTACACGACGACGGATTGTAATAATGAAATTACGATTTGTGACTGTGCCGGCACATCACATACAATTGGAGTATTGACTTGGTTGGGCGATGGATATGCAGATAATGGTTTCTACCAATGGGCTGGTCAAAATGTAGATTTTAACTGTTCTACATGGGGTTATGACTGTGGCGACGTTGCCGGATCACCAACCTTTGATCCGTACAATGTGTGTGACGGTGGTCTTCCACCGAACAACGGGTGTTCGAATGGAATTGTTTTGGGATGTACAGATCCAACGGCGTTGAACTATAATTCTTTGGCCACAGTTAATGATGGTTCGTGTATCTATAACATTCAAGTGGGTTGTACTGATCCAGGTGCGTGTAACTTCAGTGAGCTTGCAGTGATTGACAACGGTACATGTGAGTATATTACTTGCGCAGGTTGTACAAACCCTGCCGCAACAAACTACGATAACACAGCAACGATAGATGACGGCTCATGTATTTTCATCACAATTGATGGTTGTACGAATGAAACAGCTTTGAACTACGATCCGCTCGCTACGGTGGATGATGGTTCATGTATTTTCCAATGCGTACTTCCTTTGATTTCATACGACCCTTTGTGTGTTCAAGGCTCTACTGAAACATTCATGGTTGAAATGACCATCAATAGTTTAGGAAACGGTGCACCATATACAATCACAAATACCTATAACAACACGCAGTACCAATTGAACTTCACAGGAACGATTAACGTTGGTCCTTTCCCTAACGATGCAACGGTAGCGATAAGTGTTACTTCTAGCACTCTAGACGGATGTACGGTAGGTTCAAATGTGCTAACCGAGAATTGCGCAAATGGAGTAACCTCTGGATGTACCGATCCTTTGGCAACAAACTACAATGCTAATGCTGACGTGGATGATGGCAGTTGTACTTACAACTTTAGCATCTGTGACTGTACGCAAGAACAGTGGTCACCAGCAGTGTTAAGTCAATTGGGCGATGGCATTTCAAACAATGGCGCAAACGCCAACTTGCCAAACTTCAACTGTAGCACTTGGGGCTTTGATTGTGGCGACATTCCTGGCGCACCATCATCAGATCCAAACGGTGTATGCTCTGGCAACATGCCTCCATTGAACGGATGTGATATTGGCGTTAATGATGTGAATTTGAGTTTTGCGGTTTATCCAAACCCAGCAAACGGACAAATAAACATCACTAGCGGTGGATATTTTGGCCAAATCAACGTGAGAGTGCTCGACTCAGCGGGCCGCGTGGTGATGACCGACAGCTATAATGCAACCACCACTGCTTGGTCTATGAACACATCTTCATTGGCAGCAGGAACATATACGCTTGAGTTGTTTACCAACAACACTATTGATCATGTTCAACTTGTGATTGAGCATTAATAGATCGAAATAATGGATGAAAAGCCCTCGCAAATAGCGGGGGCTTTTTTTATGTGCTATAATATTTGCCGGGAAGGCACTTGACCAAACCTTTAAACTCCATACTCAGTAGTAAAGAAGACAAGGTGGATATGGCCAATCCAGAAAGCAAAGCGAGGTCGTCGATGGATTGTTTTGTTTGGCCTAGGAGAAGTTTCATAATGGTTTGTTCAGCGGCTGTGAGTTCTTCGAATAGGGGTAGTTGAACAGAATTGGAAGGGCCGCTTGGTTTTTCCCAGCCCATATAGTCTATGAGATCATTAGGCCCCGTTAAAATCGCTGCAATGTTCTTTTTAATAAGATCGTTACACCCTTGACTCGAACTGTCCGTATAGCGGCCAGGAACGGCAAATACCTCGCGCCCATAACTATGGGCCAGATGAGCGGTGATAATGCTGCCTCCTTTGAGATTGGTTTCAATGACGATGGTGCAATCGGCCATACCCGCAATGATTCTATTTCGCATAGGGAAAAACTCTCGATCAGGAAGGGTGCCGCTGAGATGCTCAGAAAGTAATCCTCCTTTATTGGTCATTTCGACGGCTGTGGCGGCATGCGCGGGGGGATATATTTTATCTAAACCGTGCGCTACGCAGGCCACGGTGGGAAGTTCATTATCCAAAGCGGCGCGATGCGCAGCGATGTCAATACCAAATGCAAGCCCGCTCACCACCAAAGGGCAAAGCGGCTTAAGAGAGGAAAGTAGATCTGCGCAAAACTGTCTGCCGTAAGGCGTAGCGCGACGTGTTCCAACAATACTGATTATGCGTTGTCGGTTAAGGCTACCTGTTCCTTTAAAATAAACGAGAATGGGAGAATCTTCGCAATGTTTTAAACGTTGGGGATAATTGCTGTCTTGAAAGAAAAAGGCTTGGATGTTATGGTTTTCAATAAACATTACTTCCCGTTCTGCGCGAAGGGACAGTTCTTTTTCTTTTATCGCCTTAACGGTAGCTGGACCAATGTCAGGAATCGCTGAAAGCGTCGATGCTTTTTCTTTAAAAACAGCGGAAGCAGAACCACAATTCAGAATGAGGTTTTTTGCTTTGACTGGGCCAACACCACTTACGAGCGAAAGTCGGATTTGATGAAATAATTCGTTTGTATTCACGCCACAAAAAACAACCCCTTTTTCCAATGAAAAAAGGGGTTGTTATGCGAGTGAATATGTGTTAACCGAATGGTTATTTATTTTCTTGAATATAGAGCTCAATGGCCATGCTCATGCTAGGCGCTTTTGGACTTGGGGCCATTACGTCTATTCTCAACTTAGCGTCTTCAACTGCTTTAGCGGTAGTGAGGCCAAACACGGCAATTTTCGTGGTGTTTTGTTTGAACTTAGGGAAGTTCTTGAAAAGGGACTCAATATCAGAGGGAGAAAAGAACACAAGCATATCATACTTCACGTCTGCAAGATCAGATAGATCGCTGCACACCGTGCGGTACATCATTGCTTTGGTATAGTTGATTTTTTCTTTCTCCAAAGTATCTGGGATACTCTGTTTCAGGATGTCAGAACAAGGCAAGAGGAACTTTTCAGACTTGTGTTTTTTCACAGAGTCCATAAGCTCATTAAAGGTACCGTTGCCAAAGAAGATCTTGCGTTTACGGAACTGGATATATTTCTGTAAGTAATAAGCAATGGCTTCTGACATGCAGAAGTACTTCATGGTTTCCGGAATGCTAAGCCGCATTTCTTTAGCGAGACGGAAATAGTGATCAACAGCGTTACGACTAGTGAAAATGACACCAGAATGTTCGAGTATATCTACTCGTTGTTGGCGGAAGTCCAAAGATGGAACTCCTTCAACATGAATAAATGGACGGTAATCTATCTTCAGCTTGTGCTTTTTCGCGAGGTCCGTATACGGATTTTTGTCGCTACCGGGGTCTTGCTGTGTGATGAGTATGGTCTTGATTTTTTCAGCCATGAGCAGTAGTTCCTGCAGAATTAAGGTTAATGGGCCCGCGTTAGTTTTTGTTCATCCACATTGGAATTAGGGATTAAGCGCCCTAAAGCAAATGAGGATGGGTAAAATTTCGAGGGTGCAAATGTAAAAAAGAATATAGAAAACAGGAATACCTGATTGAATCGCATTTAGGGAGGCTCTCAAAAGACGATAAATAAGGGCAAAACCCCAAAGGGAAAGACCCGTCAAAATAGCGTATTCTGCGTGTGCGAGCGGGAGATAAGCGGCGGCTAAAGCACTGGGAAACAAAATGAAAACAGCAAGTCGGTTGGTAAGTTGAATGGTAAAGCGATATTCAGAAAGACCATTGTCGCGACCGGAAAAAAAAGCGACGATGCTTGGAGTTAATGATTTAATAAAGTAGGTAATGAGTAAAATAACGAGAAGAAAAAGGTAGAGCACTATTCCATTAAGCCCCCAAGGTAGACTTACTTGGTATTTACCGAAGAGGTAAAATTTGATGGTTAAATAAATAAGAAGCGCGCCAGATAAGTAGAAGGCAGAGTTGAGGATCCAACTCGCCATGGTTGTATTGGGCTCTTCTCTAATTACTTGACGAAGCAGGCGAACGTTGATAGACGATTGCCAAACGCGGCTAATTCGACCGGGCTGAGTTGCTTTTGTCCAGGCAATAGGAGCAATGACCAGCAAGAAGACTAAAAACATCCAGTCCTCTGAAAGTTGCGTAGCTTGTCGAGCGATAGCGATCTCCATTGCAGGAAAAAAATTATCGAATCATACGAAGGAAGTTCACCTCTTGATCGGTGAGATGGCGATGACGTCCGCGAGGAAGGTCTTTTTTGGTAAGACCAGCAAACATTACACGATCAAGTTTTTTCACGGTGTAGCCAAAGTGTTCGAATATGCGGCGAACAATACGGTTTTTACCGCTATGAATACGAATACCCACTTGGTGTGGATCATTTCCCTCGCCCACATAAGCGATCTCATCTGCTTGAATGAATCCATCTTCTAGTTGGATACCTTCACGGATTTTATCGATATCTGATCCCTTTACTTTCTCCAAAGTTTCTACATGATAGATTTTTGGAAATCCGTGTTTGGGGTGGGTAAGACGCTTGGCTAAATCGCCATCATTGGTGAATAAAAGCAATCCCGTGGTGGCTCTATCTAAGCGGCCCACCGGGTAAATGCGTTCCGAGCAGGCGTCAGCAATCAAGGCCATTACTGTTTTGCGCTCTTTGGGATCATCCATTGTTGTGATGTAATCTTTTGGCTTATTCAAAAGCACATAGCGCATTTTTTCTGGGCGAAGTTTTACATCGTCATATTTTACGACGTCTTTCAGTGGATCAATTTTTTGACCCAACTCTTTCACCACTTGTCCATTCACAGTCACTAAGCCGAGCTCAATAAGTCTATCAGCCTCACGTCGCGATGCTATGCCCGCTTGTGAAAGGAAACGATTGAGACGCATGAGGCCATCGTCGGCTTTAGGAGCTCCAGATTTTGAAGGAACAAACGGCTTGTTTACATCTTTGCCGCCTTTTCTATATTCATCCGAACGGCCTTTATATCCACCAGTACGTCCTCCGGATCTTTCACGGCGTTCGGGACGCTCGGTTGATCTTTCACCTCTTGGAGAGCGTGTTCCAGGACGATCGCTACGAGTAGGGCGTTCTGTTGAACGTTCTCCGCGAGCGGGGCGTTCTTTAGAATCATCGCTGGTTCGCTTTGCAAATCGACTTGGTTTTTCATCGAAACGGCCACTTTCTTTTTTTGGAGAAAATGGACGCTCTGCGCCTCTTGTAGAGCTTCTTTCGCTGCTTTTTTCTGAGGAACGGCTTGAAGTACGAGCGCGGCCTTTATCTTGACGGGCACCACCTCTTCCTCCTTGAGGCTCGCGTTTGCTTTTCCCTGAGTTGCTTGACTTGCCGTCACGTTTTGAAAATGGTGCCATTTAAATTCTGTTTTGAAAGCGCAAAGGTACTGCGTTTATGGACAAAACAGTTAAAAATCAAACGCGGCTAGGCGGTTGGCCAAAACGCACCCTCAATGTGATCGATATCTGTTTTGCCATTTAAGGTAACAATAGAAATGATATCAAAACGAGGGTCCTTGTCTATTTGAAACTTTTTGATGTACACATTGGCGGTTCGCATAATGCGTTTTCTTTTCTCTGAATTGACTGCTTCCCAAGGATTGCCAAAGGCGCGTGTAGATCGCGTTTTTACCTCTACGAAAACAATTTTATTATTGATTTCGGCCACGAGGTCAAGCTCAAGCTTGTTGTGCACCCATTTCTTTTCTTTTATCGAGTATCCCTTTTTTAAGAGAAAGTTCGCTGCCATTTCTTCTCCAGCGTCGCCCGTTTCTTTTGTGTTTTGCATGGTTGTTTTACACCTATTTTTGCGGCGAAATAATTAGTTCCATGAGATCAATCCTAATGGTTGTTATGTGCCTCATATGTGCACAAGCATATACACAATCAGCTTCCAGCCCATTTGCTCAGTCAAGAAAGGGTCAGTTCTATATCTACTGGGGATATAACCGCGCATATTATGATGAAAGCGATTTGCACTTTAAGGGCGATGGTTATGATTTTACCCTGTACAATGCAAAAGCAGAAGACATGCCCGAACGTTTCACATGGAAAGGATACTTTAATCCAACTCGGCTGAGTATTCCGCAATTTAACTTTCATTTGGGCTACTTCATTAATGAGAATACCGCGATTTCAATAGGCACTGATCACATGAAGTATCATTTGATACAAACACAAGATGTTATCATTGATGGTCATATAGATGAATCTTACGCTCCCGACTCGGCAACGGCAGCCGAATACACAGGTGAGTTTGATATGGAGCGCATGCTTTACACGGCCAAATTCATGAACTTTCACCACAGCAATGGGTTTAATTTTGTGCGAGCGTCGATTGAAAAAAGAGCGAACATTTGGGGATCGAAAAACGGCCAGCACTTGTTGAATGTAACTGGAGCGGCGTCAGTGGGCGTAATGCTACCTTGGACGGACTTTACTTTTTTTGGTAAAAACTATCCTAATTGGTTACATGTCGCTGGTTATGGATTTAGCGCGCAATCAGGCTTTCGATATGAGTTTAAGAAGCACTTTTTTGTGCAGGTTCAAGGTCAAATAGGGTGGTCAAATTTGCCAGACATTCTGCTAGAAGATGAAAAGCCAAGCCGAGCAGATCAAAAGATTGTTTTCTTCCAACGAAGTTGGGCGGTAGGCACGTATTTCGGAATGCCTAGAAGAGCAAAAAAAGTAGAGGACAAGTAAAAAAAGGAAATAAAAAAGGCCCGTCTAATTCTTATTAGGCGGGCCTTTTTTTATGTGCGATGATTTTACTTGAGAGAAAGGTCAGAGCTACCAATAAGATTGGTACCATCATAAACGAAGATCTTGTAATTACCCTTTTTCAATTCCGCTTGCGAGGTGTAGTACACACACACATCGGTGTCTTGATTGTTGTAATCGATTTCGCGTGTCACACTATATTGTTCAGACTGTCCATTGATAGTGATAGAGCCACCATCCTTACCGGGAAGAACTTTTCCGTCTGGTCCAACAATGCGGAGGTAAATTTTCTTGGTACCCGCTTTAACGATTGGGTTTTTGCGAACAGTGAAACAAGATTTTACCATGTCAGAACGGTTAGCACGATCCGTCTCAACTTCTTTTCCGCTACCACGAACGATGATGCCGGTGTTTTTGAATTCACCAGTAGAAAGCACAGAACCTTTGTTGACGATTTCTTTGGTTGAGTTGAGATCGCCTTCTAATTCACGGCTGCGGCTTTCGGCGTTGTTTGCGCGAGCAGCCTCGGCTTCTTTTTCAGCATAGAGTTGCTCGTTGGCGCGTTGTAAAGAATCGATTTGATGGATGTAACCCTTCATGATAGTACGAAGAGTTTCGGCTTCTTTTTTCAGCTTAGAAATGTCGTAGTCTTTGTTTTTAGCTTTTTTGATCAAAGCAGCAAGTTCGTCTTGTTGCTCAGCGATTTTAGCAGCCATTTCTTCGTTGTCCACCTCAAGTGTGTCGTACGACATTTTCATTTGCTCAAGTTCTACTTCGAGCACCTCGCGCTCATCCATGATGGCGTTCTTTTCTTTGTCGATATAAACGATTTTTTCTTGTTGATCGTTGACCTTGATGGCCAAGTAAATGACTACTCCGAGCAATGCGGCGATAATACCGATGTACACTTTGTTACTCATGATGCGTGATTTAAAATGATTATTCCTTGAGGTTTCGATGGCTAAGGTAGTAGCCTTGGTACATAAGCCCAACGCAAGATTGGCGTATTTATTAAGACTCGATTGTGATTTTAGTTGAAGGGGTAAAGAGAGCGGGCGAATAAAGAAAATTCGATACTGAAGTGTAAAAACATGAAAAGACTATTATATTTGCCCTCCTTAAAAAGGAAATGGTCCTGTGGCCGAGCGGCTAGGCAGAGCTCTGCAAAAGCTTGTACAGCGGTTCGAATCCGCTCGGGACCTCCAAAAAGCCTGATGATTGATTTCATCAGGCTTTTTTAATGGCGCGAAGGGCGGGTTTTGAAGCCTATTTGTGTTAAGTGCATCAAAAAGATCAAAAATCCACGGAGCTTGTTTTATCTTTGCTTCCCCGCAAGGGACTAAAAAAATTAATCATGGGCAAACTCGGCGTTACAGAGATTCTTCTCATCCTAGGTATTATCCTATTGTTGTTTGGTGGTAAAAAAATTCCAGAATTAATGCGCGGCTTAGGTAAGGGCATGAAGGAATTTAAAGACGCCAGCAAAGGAGAAGGTAGCAGTTCTGATAAAATCGAAAACAAATAAGTTTCGATTGAAAAGCTTTTGCCAATTGATGTTTTGTTTTAAGACTATAGGACAAGACATTTCTTGAGCTTAAAAAAGTATTTCATTATAAAACGAAGGGTTGACTATCATGGTCAACCCTTTTTTTTGGCCTGAAATGTTAAATCTCTTACCTAATGTTATAAATATTGAAAAGCAGGGAGTTACCATTGGGAAGTGAAATATTCCCATTGATAATGAATAGGCTGCCTTTCGTCGCCTTTTGCGCAGTCCGTTGTTAGCAACTAACACTTTTTAAGGAATTCCTTCGTTGAAACATTCGGAACTTGTGCTCGTACTTTTTACCATCCCCAACAGGTGATAAAAAGCCAAAAATTTAGTATCATCGCATTCAACCAGCGAGGAAAAAAAGGAAACCATGAAGAGGACATTAATCATCTTGTCTTTGCTGCTAGCGGGAGCTGGAGCAAACGCCGCCCTCCAAAAAGACACATTGCCACCAGGTACACCTGAGTTGCCAGTGAAAAATGACGATCCTGAAGTTCAGGCAATCGACAAAATGTTGGTGACCGCTTACCTCAACCATTTTTGCTTTTCGAGCGATCAGCAAGTGTTGAATGCGTATGGTTATGCGCCAGAACAAGTGCCCACTTTCAGCACTGATGTAGTGGCACAACGAATGGCCATTCTAGATAAAGACACACCATTCGATTTGGTGTATAACTCAACCGTTCAAGGGTTTGTTGACCTTTATTCAGTTCGACGCCGCGACATTACTAGCCGTGTTTTGGGAATGTCTCAATTGTACTTCCCAATTTTTGAAGAATACTTAGCAAAGTATGACATTCCTATGGAAATGAAGTACCTCGCTATTGTTGAGTCAGCCTTGCATCCAACAGCGATTTCTTCAGCGGGTGCTGGCGGATTATGGCAGTTCATGGTGGGTACTGGTAAAATGTATGGACTCGATGTAACTAGCTATCAAGACGATCGTTTTGATGCTTATAAGTCGACAGAAGCGGCATGTAAATACCTCAAGTTTTTGTACAACACATTTGGCGATTGGCAGTTGGCGCTTGCTGCGTATAACAGTGGTCCTGGTAACGTGAATAAGGCCATTCGCAGATCTGGTGGTAAAAAGGATTTCTGGTCAATTAAGCCTTTCCTTCCGAAAGAAACACAAGGATATGTTCCTGCATTTATCGCTGTGAACTATGTGATGAATTATGCTACCGAGTATAACATCTATCCTAAACAGCCGCTTACAACTTATTTTGAGACTGATTCGGTTCGTGTGAAAGAACGTGTAGATTTTGCTTCTCTTTCAAAAGTAGTAGGCATGCCTGTAGAAGATATTGCTTTTTTGAATGGCACATACAAATTGAAAGAAATTCCAAATAATGGTCGCTTGCACTACTTGATTCTACCTGTAGAAAAAGTGGGCTTATTTATGGCCAATGAATCCCTGGTATATGAGCAAAGTAAAGTGCGTATGCCAGAGCCAGAGCCTGTGTTGGTTGCTGAAAATAAAACGGGTACACCTACTTCGGGTAAAACACAAGTGGTTTGGGAAGAAACATGGAAAACCCATAAAGTTCGCCGTGGCGAGTCGTTGGGAAGTATTGCCAATAAATATGACTGCACGCTTGCAGAGTTGAAAAAATGGAATCGAATTAAAGGTTCTGTTATTCATGCTGGCGACAACTTGAAGATTCAGCAAAAGGTGAAACGCACTGTTGTGGTGGAAGAAGAAAATGTTGCTGAAAAGCTAGCAGAGAAAACAAGCCAACAAGAAGCGACTGCAGAAAACAAAGAGGTGTCTAACCCAGAGGAGGAGCCATCTAAAGCTACTGTTCGTTCAAACGGAACCACTGAAAGATCGAATGAAAGAGCAAGTGCTCCAGTAAAATATAAATACTACACCATTCAGCCAGGTGACACCTTATACAAAATTGCAAGTAAGTATGATGGCGTTACTGTTAACTCATTGAAGAACTTGAACAGCGGACTTCGCGAGAACAAATTGGTGGTAGGACAGAAAATCAAAATCAAGCAAATCTGATCATATGAAAATTGAAAACGGAAGACATGTAGAAGTTCACTACACACTGCACGTCGAAGGTCCGGAAGGAGAAGTTGTAGAACAAACAGTAGATGGTGAACCACTTTCTTTTGTTTACGGTGAAGATCCCATGTTGCCGAAGTTTGAACAGGCTATAGCAGGATTGAGTGCTGGAGAAAAATTCAAAGTAGCCATCGCCTGCGCAGATGCTTATGGTCAGGAAGATGAAGAATTGTTCATGGAGTTCCCGAAGAGTGAATTTGTGGGCGATGATGGTGAGTGGGACGATGAGTTGTTTGCAGAGGGAGAAGTAGTACCGATGAATACTCCAGATGGACAAACTGTTCAAGGAGTGGTTTCAGAAGTAAAATTGAACTCGATCATTATTGATTTCAATCATCCTTTAGCTGGAGAAAACTTGTATTTCGAAGGAGAAATTCTTTCGGTGTCATAGTTCTTCGAAACGAAGTGTTGATAAAGCATATAGGAAGGGCGTCAATTCTATGGCGCCCTTCTTTTTTTTTGTATTGAATAAAATATACCGTGAAGAACAGCGCCCTATTTCGTACCTCAGCTAATCGCATCTCGTCTTTCTCAACTGTAATAGGAATTACACTTGTGTTGACATTGGTGGGAGCGCTATTCGTTTTTTTATTGGTAACACAAGCAGTAACTCATCATTTTAAAGAGCAATTGACTGTTCAAGTCATGCTAAAAGAGAACGCTCCAGAATCGGAAGTAACACTTTTGAAAAAGCAGATTGAAGGGGAAGATTACAGTGGAGAAGTGAAGTTGACCACGAAAGAAGAAGCAGCGGCAATAATGCAGGAGGAGTTGGGCGAAGAGTTCGTCGAATTTTTGGGATACAACCCACTACCAGCGTCTATTGATATTCACGTGAGCCCTGATTTCACGGATGTGAATCAACTGAATAGCGCTGTTTCAGCGCTGGAAGGCAATGAATGGGTGGAAGAGGTTATATATCAGAAAAGCTTGCTTCAGTTGGTTAACGAAAACATGGCGAAGCTAGGATTAGGCATGCTGGTGCTAGGAATTCTCTTTTTGGTGATCGCTGTAGTATTGATCGTAAACACCATTGAGCTTGCCATTTTCTCTCAGCGTTTTATAATAAAGAGTATGCAATTGGTAGGAGCCACGCATTGGTTCATACAGCGCCCATTTTTACGTCGAGGGTTATGGTATGGGGCCATTTCATCGGTTTTTGCTGTTGCCATCATATTGGGCTTACTATTAGCATTCAAAGAAGAACTGAAAGATGTGGTCGACATCCTCATGTCGGGTCAGCGCTTTTTCTTATTAATCGCTGTTGTATTTGCTG
This sequence comes from Bacteroidota bacterium, assembly GCA_039798265.1. Taxonomy (GTDB): domain Bacteria; phylum Bacteroidota; class Bacteroidia; order Flavobacteriales_D; family Sanyastnellaceae; genus JBDKGH01. The sequence goes on from JBDKGH010000026.1 coordinate 42,664, forward strand.
TTGGCCTTACGATTAGCTGGTTATCAACGGCTTATGCGGTTCGTCGTTTTGTTCGATTGAAACAAGACCAACTTTATTGAGTCCCATCGGGCTTCGTATTAATTCTCCGTTAATTCAATGAAGGCTACCGATGGTGGTCAAAAACGGGCATTTGGCCGAAAATAACTCTGCTCTTTAGGGAATTATGATCAATTTTGGAAATAGGCCATTGGTCTTTTGCCATCAAAAATCCAATATTCTAATTTAACCTTGACGCCGTGCGTGTTCGAGTTTTTAGTATGTTTGGCGCCCTGCTTGGCAAAAGCAGTGACTAAACCTTTTGAATTTTTAACCCACAAATCTGTACAAACCTTAAATTTAAAGTGTTATGAGTAAGCAACAGAAGTCTGGCGGAGATTTCAGCGCCATTTTCCCTTACATCGCCATTCCATTGGCTTTGGTTGTAGGTATCATTCTTTACGTAGTAGTATTAGGTAATCCAGCGAACTTCGAGGGATTTGATCCAGCAGCTACTTACACAGCAGAAGAATTAGAGAAGATTGTTTTAGAAGGTCATCCTTTGAACACCTTGGGTACCATCCACAAAGGGGGTTTCATTGTACCTATTCTTATCACTGTAAACTTGGTGGTACTTATTTTCTTCATTGAGCGTTTATTGAGCTTGAGCAAAGCAAAAGGTAAAGGAAGCGTAGATAAATTTTTGCGCACCGTACGTACTCAATTGAGCAATGGTCAAGTTGATGCAGCTATCACTGAGTGCGACAAACAACGCGGATCGGTAGCAGCAGTTGTAAAGGCCGGCTTAGTAAAATATAAGTCTTTAGAAAAAGAAAACAACTTAGATAAAGAAGCTAAAGTAACAGCGATCAAACAAGAGTTGGAAGAAGCTACTTCATTGGAACTTCCAATGTTGTCAAAGAACTTGGTTATTCTTTCAACGTGTGCCTCTTTGGGGGTATTGGTGGGTCTTTTGGGTACAGTACGCGGTATGATTTCGTCTTTCGAGGCGATGGCAACTGCAGGTAGCCCAGACGCAACAGCACTTTCTTTGGGTATCTCTGAAGCCTTGATCAATACCTTCCTTGGTATCATGGGTTCTGCTCTTGCAATCGTGTTGTTCAACTATTTCAGCACTCGTATCGATAGCTTAACCTACGCTATGGATGAGGCTGGTTTCTCTGTATCTCAAACATTTGCTTCTAAGCACTAATTCACGTTAGTAAACTAAAAAACAACGCGAATTATGCCAAAAGTAAAGATTCCCAAAAGTGCCCCCAGCCTGGACATGACGCCCATGGTTGACTTGGGGTTCCTCTTGGTGACATTCTTCATTCTTACGGCGAAATTCAGACCGAATGAGCCTGTAGTAGTAGACCTTCCGTCTTCTACTTCAGAGATTGTTTTGCCTGAAAAAGTTATGTTGATTACCATCGATAAAGACGGACGAGTTTACTTCGATTTGACAGGTAAAGAAATCCGTATGGCGATGTTAATGGGAATGAGTGAACGTTACCCTGCTTTGAAGAAACTTTCTCCAGAGCAGATGAGTCGTTTTGCATTGCTTGGTACGTTCGGTATGCCTATCGGCAGTCTTGGTCAATATGTTAGCGGTGATGAAAAAACACGCGCTTCGTTAGACAAGCAAACCAAGGGTATTCCGACCGATTCACTGAACAACGAACTGGGTGACTGGATTCAGGAGGGTTATGAGGCTTTCATGGCCGATGCCCAAACGAAAGGGTTCACCATTGCTCAGTTGAAAGATAAAGAAGGCCTTCGTTATGCGATTAAAGCCGACGGTGAAACGGAATATGATAAGATCGAAAAGGTGATTAACGTATTTCGTAAAAAGGAAATCTACCAGTTTAACATGGTTACAACAATGGAGAGCGGCGATGCTGCAGCTTCAGAGGAATAATCACGAGAAGAAAAAAAGTAGATATAAAACCGAACTACAATGGCAGAAATTATAGATGGCGGCGGTGGTGGTGGTAAACACCAGAAGAAAAAAGCGAAGAAAGGTGTCGTAAGAATGGACATGACCCCAATGGTGGACTTGGCCTTCTTGTTGTTGACCTTCTTCATCTTGGCCACCTCGCTCAGCAAACCGAAAGCGCTGGAAATTATTTATCCGAAAGAAGTAGAAAACCCAGATGAAACAACCAAGCTTCAAGATGAGTTGGCCACAACCGTTTTGATTGGCGAGGAAGATGAGCATTTGTTCTACTACAGCGGAAAATTCAAACCAGACACTACTGTTTTGATTCACATTGATTTTTCTAAAGACGGTATGCGTAAAGTTCTTTTGGACAAAAACAAGCGCATCAACGACAAGGTAAATGCCTTGAAAGAAAAACTAGATTTAGGAGAAATCAACGACACAACCTACAAAGTGGCTTACAGTGAAATCGTAAATGATTCATTGGCTCCTTTCGTGATTGTGAAGACCATTCCGAAAAGCAAATACCGCAATGTGGTAAACGCGATGGATGAATTGAACATAACCAACGTGCGCAAGCGTGCGATTATGGATATGGCCGAGACAGAGAACATTGCGATGCGCCAACGAATAGTTGAACTCGGATTGAAAAAATAATTGATGTTCGCTGAACGTTTTGAAAACAGAACGGTATAGGCGAATAAGTTTAACATTAAAAACCCACCGCAAATGACCTCCATAATTGTCATTTTAATCATAGCAGGGCTAGTAGCTCTGTTGGGTTTCGAGAAAGGTTGGAACAACTTGATTAGTGCAAGTCGTAACAGCTTGGTTTTCGAAAACAAAAACAAGGATTATGGTGCATTCCAGATCCGTAAAGCGTATGGGCGTTCATTGGCTTTGGCCTTGGCTATTACCGTAGTGGGTGCGACTGCAATTGCAGTGTCGCCTCTCATTTTCGGTAAAGCTGCGGCAATGGCTGAAGAAGTGCCTGTAGAGGTAAATGTGGAGATGTTGGCTCCGCCGCCAACAGACCCTAATGAGCCACCACCACCA
>JBDKGH010000027.1:0-72858 GCA_039798265.1 Bacteroidota bacterium
GGCCTATCCAATGTGTGCATAAGGTGAGTGCTTTTTACAACCAAACATTGGTGACCTTAAAAGGAAATAACGGTAGGGGTACCGAGTTTTGGTGTGGTTCTCAAACGATCAATAACGCTTCATCTTATGGTCCCAACGAGCGTCACTTTATTACAGTGATGGCGATGGAGGATAACACGCAAATTACGTTTCAAACACCTTTCGCTATGGATTTAGCGGGTGCAGGAGATTTACCCAATCCTTACACCATTACTTTACAGCGCAACCAGTGTTATTTAATTCGCAGTAATGCGACCAACCAACACGTAGCGGGGGCACGTGTCACATCAAATAAAGAAATTGTAGTGACCAGTGGATCTACGCACACCCGCATGGGAGGCGCTGGTGCTGATGCTGCAGATGGTGGTACTGACCAATTGGTTCCTGTACAACTAGCGGGTACTTCATTTGCGGTTTTGAAAGGAAACAACAACAACCCTTATGACTATGCGATTGTAGTTGCCACACAAGCGAATACACGCGTATTCATCGATGGAAGTGCTACACCTGCTGCAACAATAAATGCAGGACAGTTTTATAACTACACCTTAACCGGAACCTTTGGCACTCCGCATTCTATTCGAACGGATAAAGTAGCTTATGTTTATCACGTAAGTGGAACATCGCAAGATGATGAGGTGGATATGAGTATTATGCCACAGCTTGAGTGCACAGGAAGTAGGTATATCGAATTTTCCAAATTCACGATCAATACAAGTCAACAGATTATGCCTATTCTGGCATCGCCCGAGTCGGTTGCGACTTTGAGGCTGAACGGTGTATTATATTCAAGTGTTCCGGGTGCCATTGTGAATGATATCCCTGGTTTGCCCAACTGGAAGGGGATAACATTTCCGACCTCGTCATTGGCGAACAATAATATAGTACGCTCGGATGGCTTTTTTCATGCGGGTTGGTTAACCGGTAATGCAGGAACTACAGGAGCCTATGGATATCTATCAGGTTTTGATGATGCTTTCGAGTTTGTAGATCCGACAAGTAACTTACCAACGAACATTTATAATCTCGGACCTTTGTGTCAAGGTCAAAGTATTGACCACTGTATAAAAGTTTACAGTTGTGGTCGCGACCATGAAATAACGAATGTTGCCAATGCGAATGGTCCAGTGGTGGTAGCTCCTCCGTCATCACCTGCCGACTCGTGTTTTCGTTACACCGCACCAACGAATTTTGTGGGTTATGATACAGTAACATTTACGGTTAGAAACAATTTCGGTTTTGAAGGCCAATTGGATATTGTCTTTTTAATTACCAATCCCAACACGCCAATTGATGCCGGATCAAACCAGCAGATTTGTACCGTCAGTACAGCCACATTGTCGGCTGTTAACCCAGATCCTTATGCCGTTGGTTATTGGACAGTAGCGCAGGGCGGAGCAACGCTTACATCGCCGAACTCACCTACAACGGGAGTAACGAACTTAGCCAATGGACCGAATACGTTTATTTGGCATCAATCCTATCCAGGTTGTGGCGTAGAGAATGTGGATTTAGTTCAAATTTTCAGATACTCGGGAACACCACCAACGGCGAATGCTGGACCTGATGTGAACTTGTGTTCCAACTCGGCTACTTATGTGATGCAGGCCAACAGTCCTGGTGTTACGGCAACAGGTACTTGGGAAATACTTTCGGGTAATGCTACCTTATTAAACATCAACAGCGCGAGTGCCACTGTATCTAATATTGGTATTGGGGTGAATACTTTCCGATGGACGATTTCAAATGGTCCATGTCCGGGGGGTGAGACGAACGATATCATGGTGATCAATGTGTTCAACTCGAATCATCCTGCATCCAATGCAGGTCCTGATCAATCTGTTTGTAGAATAGGAAGCACATCGGCTTCAGCGACCTTGACAGCACTAACGTTGCCACAATCGCCGGCCACAGCAACGTGGACCTTGATTTCGGGAACAGGAACCATCACGAGTCCGAACTCTGCATCTACAACAGTAACAGGATTAGGTGTAGGAGTGAACACCTTCCGCTGGACCATTAGTAATGGACCGTGTGGCACACTAACGGATGATGTACAAATTATAGTTTTCAGTTCTACCTCGCCTGCGGCCAATGCAGGGTCTGACCAAACGGTGTGTGTAGGGAATAGTGCAACATTAGCTGCAAATACGCCAACATCACCGGCGGTAGGAACATGGACTGTTGTATCAGGATCGGGTTCATTTGTGAATCCAAACTCTCCTAACACAGTAGTGAATGGCTTGGCTATAGGAACAAATACGTTGCGTTGGACAGCTAATAATGGACCATGTCCAGGAGCTGTAACAACAGATGATGTAGTGATTACGGTGTATCCTTCTTCACAACCTGCTGCGAATGCAGGGGCCGATCAAACGCTTTGTTTCGCGGGTTCTGCGATAACAGCTAACCTTACTGCGAATAGTGCTACTTCGCCAGGAGTTGGCCTATGGACTGTCGTTTCTGGATCAGGAACATTTTCAAACGCATCGTCACCTTCTACTACAGTAACAGGAATGAGTGTGGGTACAAATACCTATCGCTGGACCATTACCAATGGTGGTTGCACCCCCGCACAGAGTGATGATGTGGTTATTACAGTATTCAATAATACGCATCCAGCGGCCAATGCCGGAGCAGATGCGTCTTTGTGCACACCAACAAATACGTATACCATGACTGCTACTCCCGCTGTTGCACCAGCAACGGGGATTTGGACGTTAGTTTCGGGTACGGGAACAATTACGAGTCCCACTTCCGCTACTACAGGTATTACCAATTTGGGAGTTGGTGTAAACATTTTCCAATGGACTATATTAAATGGAGCATGCGGTAACACGAACAGTGATCAGATGACCATTACGGTATTTAGCAATGCGGCACCAGCTGCTAACGCAGGCCCTGATCAAGAATTCTGCTTTAATCCGGCTTCGCTCACTTCAGCGACTATGGCGGCTAATGCGGCTACTGCTCCTGCAACTGGACTGTGGACATTGGTATCAGGTTCTGGGACAATTATTTCTCCAACAAGTCCAACTACTTTGATCAATAACTTAGGAGTAGGTACGAATGTATTTCGTTGGACCATTAATAACGGCACATGTGGAAGCACTAATGACCTTGTTGCGATTCGTGTATTTAGCCCGAATCAAACAGCGGCTAATGCAGGAGCTGATCAAACGATTTGTAGCACAACAGCTACCATTAGTCTTTCCGCAAATAGTTTAATAGCACCAGCAACAGGCCAATGGACCGTGGTTTCAGGAACAGGTAACTTTACAAGTCCCACCTCTCCATCTACCACGGTAACAGGAATGTCAGTTGGGCAAAATGTTTATCAGTGGACCATCTATAATGGGCCGTGTGTTAATCCTGTTGCATTGACAGATCAAGTGGTGGTTAATGTATTTAGTTCGGCCCAAACAGCGGCCAATGCAGGACCAGACCAATCCATTTGTTCTACTACCTCCTCGGTGAATTTAACTGGAACAACGCCCATATTCCCTGCTACAGGAGCTTGGAGTGTGATCAATGGAAGTGGAACATTCTCCGATGCCAACTCACCAATTACTACCGTGAGTGGATTGTCGGTTGGTTTGAATACATTCCGATATACCATTAGTAATGGTCCATGTGGAAGTCCTACAACTGATGATGTAGTGATTACCGTATTTGATGTGAATGCACCGTTCGCAAACGCGGGTGCTGATCAAGCATTTTGTTTGCCTACCACCTCGGCGACATTGGGTGGCAATACGCCCACTTTCCCTGCTACGGGAGTGTGGACATTGGTATCGGGCACAGGAACCATAACAAACCCGACTTCGCCTACAAGTGGAGTAACAGGATTGACGGTTGGCGAAAACATTTTCAGATGGACCATCAATAATGGAACATGTGGAACTATAACGAATGACCTCGTTTCTATTTTCTTATTTAACTCATCGCAAGAGCTACCTAACGCGGGACCTGACGCATCGATGTGTACACCACAAAGTACCTATACTATGCAGGCAAACGCAGTTACTTTCCCTGCTGTTGGAACATGGACATTAGTGTCAGGCACAGGAACTATTTCTAACGTAAATAGTCCTACTGCGAATATTTCTGGTTTAGGAGTAGGTGCAAACGTATTTCGTTGGACGATTACCAATGGTCCTTGTCCAAACGGATTTAATACGGATGACATGACCATTTTTGTGTTTGACGAAAATCAGTTGACCGCTAACGCAGGCCCTGATCAAAGTTTATGCAGGGATGGTTCTAACCCTATAGGCACAACGATGGCGGGTAGTTCCGTGGTATTCCCAGGCGGTGGTACTTGGACGATAATCCAAGGAACAGGTGCTATTTTGAACGCAAACTCACCTACCACTACAGTTTCCAATTTAGGAATAGGAGAAAATATTTTCCGTTGGACTGTAACGAACGGTCCGTGTAATCCAGGAATTACGTTTGATCAAGTGAGCATATTTGTTTATCCAAGCACCCAACCCGCAGCCAATGCAGGATCGGATCAGCAATTGTGTTCTACTAATGCAAGTACGACGCTTGCTGCTAATACGCCCGTATTCCCAGGCAGTGGAGTATGGACAGTAGTTCAAGGTACAGCCACCTTTGCGAATGCAAGTAGTCCTAACACAACAGTAAGCGGATTGGCATTAGGAACGAATATTCTTCAGTGGACTATTAACAATGGCCCTTGCGTACCAAATTCTACCTCAGATCAAGTAAGTATAGTGGTGTACAACAACGCCCAACTCCCTGCTAATGCTGGATCGGACTTTTCGATTTGTAGCACTCAAGCAAGTATTACGTTGACGGGCAATACCGTTACTGCGCCAGCTACAGGAGCTTGGACTTTGATATCGGGCACTGGAGTAATTGCAACACCGAACGCATCTACTACAACGGTTACCGGACTTTCTGTTGGAACGAATACGTTCCGATATACCATTAACAATGGACCTTGTTCTTCTCCAACGACAGATGACATTGTGGTTACCGTATTTTCTGCCGCACAACAAAATGCAAATGCAGGAGTTGATCAATCCATTTGTTTACCAACGAATAGCGTGAGCGTTTCTGGCACTGCATTAATAGGACCAGCTACTGCTCAGTGGACATTGGTTTCAGGAGTAGGAACAATTACAAATCCTAATGCAGTTTCTACGACAATTACAGGATTAGGAGCAGGAGTAAACATATTCCAATATACCATTAGTAATGGCCCTTGCTCACCATCAAGTACTAACGATCAAGTAGTAATCAATGTATTTACTAATACACAACCAGCTGCTAACGCAGGAGCGGATCAAAGTTTCTGCGAACCAGTGAGCAGTGCTACCTTGAGTGGAAACAATGCTATTGTACCAGCAACAGGAGTGTGGACGGTAGTGAGTGGAACAGGAACCATAGTAAATGCGAATAGCGCCGTTACGCAGGTAACAGGATTATCAGTAGGACAAAATATTTTCCGATGGACAATTAATAACGGCCCATGCGCACCAGCTTCGACCTTTGATGAAGTGAGTATCTTCATTTTTGATGATAGTCAACTTGCAGCAAATGCAGGACCTGACCAATCTTTATGTTCGCCCAACTTTACAACAAACCTTGCAGCAAATTCAGTTATTTTCCCTGCGTCGGGTACGTGGACATTAGTCAGCGGAACGGGAACATTTGCGAATGCGAATTCTCCAACGACGTCAGTGAGTGGATTGAGTATTGGAGAAAATATTTTCCAATGGAACATTACGAATGGTCCTTGTGCGAATAGTTCAACGAGCGATCAAGTAAGCATTTTTGTATTTGATAGTAACGCAGCTGTTGCAGATGCAGGAGTTGATCAATCCATTTGTACGCCCACCAATAGTGTGATCATGGCTGCTAACAGCGCTGTGTTCCCAGGATTTGGAACGTGGACTTTAGTGAGCGGAAGCGGTACTATTGTTACACCGAATAGCCCTACAAGCGCCATTACCAATCTTGCTGTAGGGGAAAACATTTTCCGTTGGACCATCAACAATGGTTCATGTGGAAGTGGAGTTACGAATGATTTGGTTTCAATTTTTGTTTACTCCGCTGCATCGCCAAGTGCAAACGCTGGTGATGATCAGGATTTGTGTACACCCACTACTTCTACTACAATGAGTGGAAGTGTACCTATTTTCCCATCTTACGGTGTGTGGTCTCTCGTTTCGGGAACAGGTACAATTGTTTCCCCTAATAGCCCAACAACGTCTATTACTGGATTGACTATCGGTCCTAACGTATTCCGTTGGACTGTATTTAATGGCCCTTGCGGCAATGCCGTAACAACCGATGATGTTACAATTACATTATACAACGGTGGAGCAAGTGCGCCATATGCAGGTATAGATCAAGAGTTGTGTTCTCCAACAACAAGTACTACGTTGGCGGCAGACCCTGCTGCCTTCCCTGGTGTGGGTACATGGAGTGTTGTAAGTGGAACTGGAACTTTTGTAGGCATTAATAATCCAAGTACCGTTGTGAATGGACTCTCTATTGGTGTTAACATTTTCCGTTGGACAGTGAATTATGCTACGTGTGGTAATCAGTTTGATGAAGTCAGTATCATCGTTTACAATTCTGCACAAGGAGCATCTATTGCAGGAGCCGATCAGGAATTATGCAATAACCAATCGACTACAAACTTAACTGCTTCGGCAGTATTAGCTCCTGGCTATGGCACATGGTCGGTGGTATCTGGAAGTGCGGCGATAGCAGATATTAATAATCCAACTTCTTCTGTTTCTAACTTGCCAGTAGGTGAAAATAGATTAGTATGGACTGTATATAACGGTAACTGTCTCGCTCCAGCATTAACAACAGACACCGTTTCGATTTGGGTATTTGACGGAGCACAACAAGTGGCAGATGCAGGTGAAGATCAATCTTATTGCACGCCTACATCTACCGCAACAATTAACGGTAATGCACTGATATATCCTGCATCTGGTGTTTGGACTATTGTTCAAGGAAGTGCAGTTATCGCTAATCCGACCTCACCAACCACGGCTGTAAGTGGTTTAGCAGTGGGAGAAACGATACTGCGATGGACTATAGATAATGGGCCATGTGCAAATAGTATTACCAGTGATGAAATCAGTATTTTCATTTATGATAATACAGAACCACCAGCGAATGCAGGTCTTGATCAATCGTTCTGTACTCCAACTTCTACAACTGTGTTATCGGGTAGCACTATTATCTTCCCGGGTTCAGGGTTGTGGACAGTATTGAGTGGTACAGCCGTAGTTACAGATCCAACTAGCGCCGTTAGTGGAGTAACTAACCTAACTGTGGGTGAGCATCAATTGCAGTGGACCGTGGATAATGGTCCATGTGGTGCCCAAACCACTGATGTGATGTCTATTTTCATCTATGATGAAAACAATCCTGATGCCAATGCCGGTGCAGATCAAGAACTCTGTTTACCAACGACGAGCACACAATTAGCAGCGAGTGTTTATACTTTCCCCGCTACAGGAACGTGGACTGTTATTTCCGGATCCGTTACATTCACTAATCCAAATGATCCGAATACGACTATCACGAATATTGGTGTAGGAGAAAACATTCTTCAGTGGACCGTAGATAATGGACCATGCGCCAATGGTGTAACTACAGATCAGGTATCTATTCGTTTGTATAATGATTTAGCTGCAGAAGCTGATGCAAATGTGGATCAACGTTTCTGCGAACCTCAATCGAGCACAACCATGAATGCAACTGTTCCAGATGCCCCTGGATATGGAACATGGAGCGTGGTGAGTGGATCAGCAGTTATTGCAGATATCAATGATCCAAATACTGCTGTAAGCGGCTTGGTGCTTGGAGAAGCGGTACTTCGCTGGACGGTTTATAATGGTCCCTGCAGTAATAGTAATTCATTTGATGAAGTGTCTATTTTCATCTTTGATGACAATCAACTCGTAGCGAACGCGGGTGGTGATCAGGGAATATGTACCCCACAAGTAAGTACTACTCTTTCAGGTAATACATATGTTTTCCCAGCAACAGGAACATGGACCTTAGTGAGCGGATCAGGAACCATCTTGAATCCAAATGATCCGAATGCCACAGTTACGGATTTAGCTATTGGTGCCAACGTATTCCGTTGGACAATAGACAATGGTCCTTGTCCGAATGGTCTTACTACCGATGATGTTGTGATTAACCTATTTGATAGTGATCAAGTACCTGCAGCCGCAGGAGATGATCAGGAAATGTGTTTGCCACAGAACAGCACTACTATGAGTGGAAGTGCTATTGTGGGTTCATCTGTCGGAACATGGACTATCATAGCTGGTTCAGCAACAATAGCGAACAATGCAGACCCTAATACTGCGATTACAGACCTTGTTCAAGGTGAAAACATTTTCGTGTGGTCAGTGGATAATGGATCATGCGGAGTGACAACCGATACTGTTTCTATTTTCGTGTTCATTGCAGATCCTGCCTTATCAGATGCAGGTGACGATGTAGAATTCTGCACGCCAACTAGTACATATACCATGGATGCGAATACTCCAGATATACCCGGAGTAGGCACTTGGAGTATTGCACAAGGAACAGCGACATTTAATGATGTGAATGATCCCAACACGGATGTGTCTGGTCTTACGATTGGAGAAAACATTCTAGTATGGTCTATATACAATGGACCATGTGAGCCAGTATCTAGCGATTCGGTGTCTATTTTTATCTATGATGAAAACATGTCACCGGCAGATGCGGGAGAAGATCAAGAGATCTGCTTGCCTTTGAATTCAGTGACGATGACAGCGAATGTGCCTGTATTCCCAGCGACGGGAGTTTGGACATTAGTTCAAGGCGGCGGAACAATTACTGATCCAACGAGCGCAACAACTTCCATTACGGATTTACCGCAAGGAATAAATATTTTCCGCTGGAGCACTTCTAATGGACCATGCGCTAATGCGGAAACATTTGATGAAGTAGAAATTCGTGTTTTCCCAGAAATTTCTCAAAACGCTTTAGCGGGCGCAGATCAAGGTTGGTGTTTACCAGTAACCTCGAGCATTATGCTAGCTACACCAGTAGCTTCTCCTGCCTTTGGAACTTGGACTCTTGTAGGAGGGACAGGGACAATTGCGCAAGCTAATAATCCGAATAGTGCAGTAACTGATTTATCAGTTGGTGCGAATAGTTTCTTGTGGACGATTTACAACGGCCCTTGTTATCCAGAGGATGAAACCGACGTGGTAACCATTTTCATTTATGACAACACACAAACTACCGCTGACGCTGGGCCAGATCAATCCATGTGCACGCCCAATATAGAAACGCAGTTAGCGGCGAATGCCGTTACCTATCCAGCTACAGGCATTTGGACATTGGTAGAGGGAAGTGCAGTTATAGAAAATGAAACCGATCCCGCAACGGTTGTTACAGACTTAGCACCCGGTGTGAACGTTTTTGTTTGGACGGTGGATAATGGCGAATGTGATAATGCCATTACAACAGACACCATGACTATTTCCATTTACTTAAATGACTTGGAGTTGGCCAATGCCGGTGAAGATCAAGAGTTATGTTTCCCAACAACCACAGCCGCGTTAACAGGCAGCGCTCTTGGCGGTGCTGCGGTTGGTACATGGTCTGTAGTAAGTGGTGGAGGAACATTTGTTGATGCACATGCTTCATTGACAGATGTGATCAACTTACCTATTGGCATCAACACTTTTGTTTGGACAGTCGATAATGGTCCTTGTGCATTTAGTACTGACACAGTGAGCATCTCCGTGTTTGACCCAACACCAAACCCTGCGGATGCAGGTGTGGATGGATACTACTGCACACCAACCAGCACGCATCAAATGGCGGCGAATGCGGCAATTTATCCTGCTGTAGGAACATGGACGCGTATAACAGGAAGTGGAATCATCAGCGATGTGAACGATCCAAATGCATTGATTACAGGATTAACTGTTGGGGAAAATATTTACATCTGGACAATAGATAATGGCCCATGTAATGATCCGACAGTAGATGTAATGAGTATTTTCATTTATAATGAAAACACGCCAAATGCGAATGCAGGCATTGATCAAGAATTATGTCTGTTACCTGATGAAACCACGATAAGCGCCACCATGGCAGCTTCTGGAGCGGAATTCCCAGCCATTGGTACATGGAGCGTTATTCAAGGAAACGGTGTAATCGGCGACTTAAACTCACCAGTATCAGAGATGAGCAATTTATCTGTTGGCACAAACATATTTGTTTGGACAGTAGATAACGGCCCGTGTCCAAATGGCATTACTTCCGATACGGTAGAGGTACGCGTATTCGATCCAGGTTTGCCAGCGCCTGATGCTGGTTCTGATCAAGCGATTTGCACACCTATCAATACTGTTGTGATGTCAGGTAGTGTGGTGGCCGATCCTAACTATGGCTTCTGGACCTTGATTCAAGGTAGTGCCAATATCGTAGATCCGAATAACCCATCTACGACCATTACTGAATTGGCGATTGGTATCAATGCCTTTACTTGGACAGTGTATAATGGTAACTGTGATAACAGTCTTTCTTCGGATACCGTTTATATAAATGTGTTTGATATCAACCAACCACCAGCAAATGCAGGTGAAGATCAAGAGTTGTGCTTGCCTGTGACGGCCACAACCTTGAATGGAAACGCATTGACTTCTCCCGCAACTGGACTATGGACAGTAGCATCGGGAACAGCTGTATTTGATGATCCTACAAATCCAACAACAGGTGTAAGCGGACTTTCCGTTGGCAACAATTTGTTGGTATGGACAATAAACAATGGTCCATGCGAAGGAGCTATCACAAGTGATACAGTAAACATCCAACTGTTCGATCCTGAGGCAGTATCTGTTTCAGCAGGTGATGACATTGAATTATGTGTTCCTGTTTCGTGTACTTTATTGAGTGCTTCTCAACCGAGCAGTCCTCAAATAGGAACATGGACGATCCTTTCTGCAGTGAATGGTAACGGACCAATTCCATTTGGATCTTTCAATAATGTCAACGATCCGAATGCACAGATTTGTGGCTTGGGAGTGGGCGTTCATACATTGCAATGGGAGATTTATAACGGACCATGCGATAATGATAGTCACGATGAAGTCACTGTCTCGGTATTCGATGTTAGTGCTCCTGCGGCCGATGCTGGTGCAGATCAAGAATTATGTGGCGATGGAAGTAGCACAAGCATGTCTGGTAATGCTGCTGTATTCCCTGGCGTAGGAACATGGTCTGTATTGTCAAGTCCAGGTCAGCCTGTTATCGCAAATGCCAACGATCCGGTGACCAGTGTAAGTGGATTGGATATTGGGGTAACTCAGTTGATATGGACCATCTATAACGGCCCTTGTAATACACCTACTTCTGATACGGTGACCGTTACTGTTTATAATCCAGATTCGCCCAACGCAACAGCTGGCGAGGATCAGTATTTCTGTGAAAATTTACCAGAAACCGTTATGAATGGAAGTTCAGTATTACCTCCTGCATTTGGTACATGGACCATACTAGGTGGAGGTGGAACATTCGCTAGTGTGAATGATCCATTGACTGCAGTAACTGATATTCCTTTGAATGAAAACGTATATATCTGGACTGTTTATAATGGAGCATGTCCAAATGGCACTACGAGCGATACGGTTTCAGTATATGTGAATGATTTAACTGTGGCATCCGCGAATGCCGGTCCTGATTTATTCTTCTGTGGATCGCCAGATTCACTGTTACTGAGTGGAAGTGTAACCGTTGGTTTGGCAACAAGTCAATGGACCATCATATCAGGAAGCGGAACCATAGATAATCCTACCAATAACAATCCTTATATGTTTGATGTGCCATTAGGTATTACATCATTAGTATATACTGTTGATAATGGCGAGTGCGGTATCAGTTCAGATGTAGCTGAAATTACCGTGTACGATCCAAACTTGGCGGCTGCCGATGCCGGTCCTGACGGTGCTATTTGTGCTGCGGAGTTCGGTCAGTTTAATCTGATGGCGAATGCCGTGAACGAACCTGCGATGGGTTATTGGGATGTAACAGATGGTCCTGGCGAATTGCTAGATACGCTAGATGCAGAAACCGCAGTGACGTCACTTGGTCAAATCATCACCGAATTGGTGGATGTTCCATCCACGTTTGTGTGGACCATTGACAACGGCGTTTGTGGTTCTACTTCGGACACCGTAGTGTATATACTGAAAGATTGTTTGACACTGATTGTCCCTGATGCCTTCTCTCCTAATGGTGATGGTGTGAATGATAATTGGGTAATCCCGAATATCAGTTCTTATCCGAATAATCAATTGAAAATATTCAACCGATGGGGGGCTGAAGTATACAGTGCATCGCCCTATAAAAATGAGTGGACGGGTATTTCAATTCACCCAGCAACCATTGGCAACGAATTGCCGGTTTCTACCTATTACTACATTCTTGACCTCGGCACAGGTGAAGAAGCTTTACATGGATACGTTTATTTAAAACGATAAAAGCATGCGTACGATTAAATCACTTCTTTTCTTATCAATCCTTCTCTTAGGGGGCTTGAAAGGGTACGCTCAGCAGGACCCAATGTTTTCTCAGTATATGTTCAATATTCTGAGTATTAATCCCGCCTATGCGGGCAGTGGCGACCGATTGAGCTTTACTGCCATCCATCGCTCGCAATGGGTAAAATTTGACGGAGCGCCGATCACTCAAACAGTAACAGGTCATAGCCCATTGCGCAATGAAAGCATCAGTGTTGGTGGATCCATCATTCATGATCAGCATGGTCCGGTGAAGCAAACGGCAGTATTTGGCGACATCAGTTACCGTATCAATTTCGATCGTTCGAAATTGGCCTTCGGATTAAAAACTGGTTTGAACTTGTATTCAGCGAACCTGCTTGACCTAAATCCCCTGCTTTCTGACGACCAAGCTTTTCAAGCAAACATTAGTACAAAGGCACTTCCTAATTTTGGCTTTGGAGCAATGTGGTATAGCAAGCGTTGGTATGTGGGCTTGTCGACTCCAAGATTATTGAAGAATAAATTATTGGAAGGAAACATTCCCGATTTCGCAAATAACCAAGAGAAAATTCACATGTTTTTGATCGCGGGTTATGTATGGGATCTTTCATACTATGTGAAGTTTAAACCAACTGTTCTTTTCAAAGCAGTTGGAGGAGCACCTCCAGCGGTGGATGTAACAGCAAACTTCCTGATCTACGATAAATTTTGGATTGGAGCCATGTACCGTTGGAACGATGCAGTAGGTGCTTTGGTGCAATATGAGGTCAACAACAGATTGAAATTTGGATACGCCTATGACTATATCATTTCCGATATAGGTAGATATACCACCGGATCGCATGAAGTAATGTTGGGCTATGATCTCGGAAGAGGAGTGGGAGCTGATGTTTCACCTCGATTCTTTTAAACTTTTTTACGCAGGGTATGATGAAAAATTGGATAATAAGTGCATTTAGTTTCTTGTTCATTTTAACAATGAGTGTAGAGGCTACGGCGCAAAAATCGAAATTGAAGCTGGCTAAAAAATTCTACGATGGATTTGAGTTTTCGGCTGCTTCAGAAATTTATAAGGACATACTTTCATCTCCAAAACACAGAGATGACACTACTGCTCTTCGAATGATTGCTGATTGTCAAAAGCGATTGGGTAATTACGGTATTGCAGAAAAACACCTTGAGCAGTTGGCGACTACGCCATTTGTGAAAACAGACGATCTGCACAATTTGGCAGAGGTACTACGCATTCAAAAAAAGTATCCTGAAGTTTTACAGACTTACCAGCGCATTTTAGATAAAAACCCAAAAGATGCAATAGCAGCGGAGTTTGTGAGCAATCCAAATTTTGCGGAAGAAATTACCGCTGACTCGATGATCTATAAAATTCGTTCGGCTAAAATTAATTCTCCCGCTTCTGATTTTGCTCCGGGATTTTTTACCGGTAATCGATTGCTGTTTTCTTCTTCACGTGGTTTAGGTGTGGGAGCAAGACGTTATTATGCGTGGAATAGCCAGCCTTATCTGAATATTTATCAAGCGGAAATTTTATCCGATACAACCTTAGATAAAGTTTCGGTATTGAATAGTGATGTCAACTCTCGTTATCATGAAGGAACCGTTTCCTATGACCCTTCAAACAACTTGATGTATTTAACACGTAACAATTTTGTTCGTGGCAGTTTGCACAAGTCAAAAACAGGTCGTGTGAATTTAGCGGTATATACTGTTACATACAAAAATGGTGATTGGGGTGAGTTAGTGCCTTTTTCACTCAACAATAAAGAGTATTCAGTAGGTCATCCATCGCTCACAAAGTCGGGTAACCGAATTTATTTTGTTAGCGATATGCCTGGCGGTGTTGGTGGAACAGACATTTATTATGCCGACCGAGATGGAGATAAGTGGGGTAGTGCTGTAAATGCAGGACCTAAAATCAACACATCTGCTGATGAAATGTTTCCATTTATCGTTGGCGATTCAACCTTGTACTTCTCTTCTCGCGGTCATGTGGGGCTAGGTGGATTTGATTTGTACTCTATTGGCGTTTTTGATTCCACGGCTAAAGCACAAAACTTAGGATATCCGGTCAATTCGAACTTCGATGACTTTAGCGCATTAGTTTATCCAAGTGAAACAGCTGGCTTCTTTTGCAGCAACCGCCCTGGAGGAAAGGGAGATGATGATATTTATGAATTTGTTGTCCGTCCGCCAGATTTTGTTGAGATCAAAGGTCGAGTGGTAGATCAACAGACTTTAGAGCCCATTGCAGATGCGATCGTTATGGTAGAAAGTCCGGATGGTGATTTAATCGAGGTGAGAACGGATAAGAATGGAGAATACATCATTAAGGCGCCGTACAAGCCCGTGATTCGATTGGATGCTAAGAAGGCTGACTTTGTTCCAGGAAGTGTAGAAGTGCCCACACAGCTTCGCAAAACGGAGTATCAGGCGCAGGATATATTCTTGAAGAAAGAAGACATTCTTGCCATCGGAAACGTGGTATATGATGTAGATGGAAGCCCGGCAGCAGGAGCATTAGTGCGTGTGCTAGATTCAAAAGGAACGGAATTGGGAAGAACACTGGTGGCTGCGGATGGCACTTATAGTATTGCGATTCCAGAAAATCAAAAGGTGAGCTTAGAAGTGACGAAAGACGAATATGTGAAATTGACCAAAGATGTAGACACTCGAGGTAAAAAGGACCGCAAGGTGAAAAACGACTTCCGTCTATTCAAGTTAGAAAAAGGAACGGTTGTGCGTTTGGACAATATTTACTATGACTACGGTAAGGCAGATATTCGTCCAGATGCTGCTTTAGAGTTGAATAAATTGGTGACCATATTGAAGGATAACCCGACGATGAAAATCGAGCTCAGTTCACATACCGATGCCCGAGGTGGTGATGCCTATAACTTGAATCTTTCTGATAAGCGTGCGAAAAGTGCCGTTCAATATATCATTAGCCAAGGTATAGACCCTTCTCGATTGGTAGGTAAGGGATATGGTGAAACGAAATTGCTAAATCGTTGTGGCAATGACGTGAAGTGTTCCGAAGAAGAACATCAATTCAACCGACGCACAGAGTTTAAAATTCTGGATGTGTAATTTGTTAAGGAAAACATGAAATCAAAAAAAAGGCTGTTCAATTGAACAGCCTTTTTTTGTTGTTATATCGCTCTAAAGATTCTTTATCCGACACTCTTTCGGATAATAATTATTGATCCGGTTTTTAAGAACTTTCATCCAGCCCAATGGATAGCCTTCATATGTGGCAAGCGCCCAGCCCTCTTTAAGGTCTGAAATAGTAAACTCTTCGCGGCGTAAATAGTTTTGTGCGTCTTCTAAAGTTAGCTCAACCGAATGAATGCTCGGTAAATACAAACGGCTCAAAGCAAGTCCGTGATGCGGGATAAACTCTTCGCGTACGAAGTGACCGATGGGTATTCCCACTTGGGTGAGAGATAAGTGAAAACCGATTTGCTCAATGGTCTCAGCATCGGAGGGTAGAAGGTGAACTTCTCCGTGCGAATTGACGCCCACGTGCACATCATCGCTCAGATGGATCCATTGCTGTATGGAAGGAAGTTGTTTTTTGTGAAGAGGACTCCAATAGAGCTGATGTTTTTTACCGAAAGAATGAAGATGCACCAAATCTTCGTTTGCTTTTTTACGCAGTACGGTAACGAAGAATCCTTCGCCTTTTACTCGGTGTGGTAAAAACTGTAAACCGAAGAAAGTAGGATAATCATGCACATAAACATTCCATTCTTCCGGCAAATCAAATCGAACGGCTTCCCACTCCTCGTGAGCGGTTAACCATTGCAGGAGCTGTTGGTTTTCTTCTGGGGCAAAAGTGCAAGTAGAATAGATCAAATACCCTCCTGTTTTCACCGCTGGAGCTATCTGGGAAAGAATGTCCTTTTGGCGGGAGCTGCATAAGGCAACATTTTGTAAGCTCCATTCTGATCGGGCTACCTCATCTTTTCTAAACATACCTTCTCCGCTGCACGGAGCATCAACGAGTATTAAATCGAAGTATCCGTATAGTTCACCGAGTTGTTCGGCGTTTGTAGAAGTAGTAATGAAGTTTGGAAGCGCACAGCGAGTAAGGTTTTCCCTTAATATCTGATGCCTATTCTTAGTGATTTCATTCGCAATCACTAATCCACGGTTTTGCAGAAAATAGGAGAGAAGTAACGTTTTGCCCCCGGGAGCCGCGCACAAATCGAGGAAGCGCAACTCATCATCGGGAAAATCCAGTTGTTGCAATAAACTTCCAATAATCATAGAGGAACTTTCTTGCGGATAATAAGCTCCTGAATGAAACTTCGGATCGAGTGTAAAAATCGGTCGCTCAGCTAGGTATTTACCCGCGGAAAACCAAGGTACAGGTTGGCCGATTTCTTCTTTATAACGGCTTCCTAAAAGATGAATGCTCGTGGCGGGCTCATGTTCGAGAGCCTGTAAAAAGGCCTCCGCTTCTTCGCCATAGGTTCGACGAATGCGTTCAGTAAATTCTTGGGGTAGCGGATTTTTCACAGGTCTTTATTCGTCTTCGGTTTCGTCTTTTTCTTGAAGCCACTTGGGAACTTTCTTATTCGGATCTTTCGGAGTTTCTTCTTCTACCGACGTTTTTTTCTTTTTCTGCACAGGTTCCTCTTCTTTAGGCGCTGGGCTTCCTTCCCATTCTATGGTCGTGTTGGCTCCCCCTTCTTCTGGTTTTTCTTGATATGGTCCAACGGTCGCATCTTTTTTGAAAAGCCCTAATTCTTGCTTGAGTAGAGCTTTTACATTTTGCTTCTCCGCTTCCATTTCGGCCTGCCTGTTTTCCTTTGAGGCCGATTTATCAATCCCAAATTCCGGACTACTAACAGGTCCTTTCATGTAAATGAACATTTGTTTGCCAAGTCCATCATCGGCTTCTTGCCATTCTTTTTCTTTGCGAATGAGAATATCGCGCAATCGAAAACCGATAGTGTAATCAATCACATTGTCAAAGCTATGAGCACCGCGTGCACTGATGTCCATAGCACTCGAACGAATGTTCATCAGAGGAATGGTAATCATTCGGTTCTTTATTTCAATCACATTTTCTAGGGTAGAAAAACGAACATCTTTTAGCTTTTTAGCAAACTCATCTTCATCTACAAAAGGCGCTACCCACTTGTTTTCTTTGATGTAGGTAGCTATTTGTTGCAGTGATTCAAGGTTGCTCAGTTGGCCTTCGTCTATTCGAATGTCTATGAGGCTAAATATTTTATTGACGTCGATTTTTAATCCAGCGCTTAGCGGGGCACTAAAAGACACCGCTGCTGTTGCTCGTCCTTTGATGTTTTTATCGGTTAAAAAAGTTTGTCCGAAATTGTCGAAGGAGGTAAATAGTTGCTGAATTTGAATGTTCTTTAAGTCAGCTTTACACTGTAAACCGAATGTTTGTTCGGTAGCTTTTGAAATGGCTAACGAAGCCATGAGTTCTCCACCAGCAGCTTTGAAAGTAACGGGATTAACAGAAATAACATTGTTCGCATATTCAGCGATTCCTTTGATAGCAGTGGCTTCAAAGGTTTTAAACTTGAATTTATCTACCTGTGTGTTGAGTTTGAAACGCAGGTTGGAGGGCAGCGCGAAGGCATAATCGCTAGAACTCGCTGTGTTTTCATTCTCCTCTACAAGGGTGGTAAAGTCGAGCATCTTGGATTGAAAGCTCGCGTCTATATCCAATATTTGATCGGGCTGCGAAAGAAAGGGAATCAAGTTGCGGAGCGTACCATTTACAAGGAAGTCCGAACCATTTACGGTACCTCTGAAATTTTGAACGGAGGCATCAGCGTTGTGAATGAAAAAGAGGGCACCTACATCTTTGAATTCACGGCTAGAAGATTTTAATTGAAAGTGACCATTGAGGATTTCTGCTTTTCCGGAGGCAAGTAAAGCATTCCAATCAAAATTTTGCGCCCCAGCGGGGTTTTCGATGTGGGCATTCGCAATTAATTCTCCCTCGCATACTTGCAGTGTATCCCAGGCAAAAAAGTTTTTTAAATCGGCAAGATTGGCGGCCATGTCTAGGTCGAGCTGAATTGCAGGACTCGTCAATTGCTCAATTTTTCCTTTAGCGTTGATTTTACCCATACCAAGAGTGGCACTGAGATCATGTATGGTTAAAACATCCGCTTTGTTTTTAAAACTGTAGCTCGCTCGTGTATCTATGTTGGATAGAGATGTACCGCTTTCTGCTTGTTTGATTTCACCGCCGGAGACAGAAAGATCTGCTTTAATAATGGGAGCTGTCCCGGTTCCAGAGATGGAAAGATCAACTTTTAGTATACCATCAGCATTGTATTGGGCCACTTTATCGCGGTATTCTTCGGGTATCCGCTGTAGCACCTCGTCGAGCTCTAGTTCATCACCACTGATGCTCAGATTAATCTTCCCTTTTTTATCAGCTATTACTTCTCCCAATAGAAGGAAGGGCAGGTCATCGACCGTAATCTTGGTTTCTTTAAAAGAATAACGATTTTCAGGTGTGTTGCTGTCAATTTCTCCCAAGACCGTGATGGAGCGGTTACTAGCGTATTCTGTTTTGCCAGAAATGAAACTGTTCATCTTTCCGACTAAATCGAGCTCAAGTTCAAATTGGTCACTTTGAAAGGCTCCTTTTGCCTTCGTTTCGTCTGATAGCACATCGAGGAACAGCTGATTCGATTCGTCTTCATAAACCACTTGGGTATTATTGAGTCGTATAGCCTTTAGGTCAATATCATTACCTGCCGAGGTGCTATCTGATTTCCAAAAGTGCCAATTGTCTTCTCCTTTTTTATTAAGCTTTAAAAAGGCTTTGGCACCGTCAGCCGAAAATTCTTTAAGGCTATAATTGCCTGAAAAAACATCGAGCAAACTGAAGGAGAGATAAAGCTCATCGGCATGCAAGAGGGTGTCTTTGGTAGAAAAAGTTTCTTGGATGTACACATTTTGAAAGCGCAAAGAGGCCAAGGGAAAGGATTCCCACCAGGTGAGATCTACTTCATCAACGTGCGCTGGAGTATTCAATTGGCTGTTGATGCGATTAAGTGCATACTTCACTACATCATCTTCAAAAAAGCGAATGATAATGAAGCCCGCCAAAAGCACAACTGCGGAGAGTATGCCAAGGGCGAGAAGAGTACGTTTCGTAATGCGCCAAAAGGTATTCATCTGTGGTGGTGAAGTTAGAACTCGGAAAGCTTGGTAAAATTTGAAAGAGGAGATAAAATCTACATTCTGATGTTGATCGGCTGAATGAGGTTAAAAAAGTGCTAAACGGGAACATTTCCCCCAAGCTTGCCTCTACCTTTGATCCATCGGTAAAGAACAATGATCATGAAAAAAATAACCCTAGCACTAGTTGTGCTGTCTTCTTTTGGTTTCAGTGCTTGCGCACAAAAAAGTGAGTCCACTAAATCCACAGTCAATCCTTCCGTTGCGGCTTTTCCTGCTCCAGTGAACCCAATGACTTTGCAAAACGGAGCCAACCCGAGTACAGATGCATTTGTGCTGCCTCCATTGGGTTATGCGTTTAATGCGTTGGAGCCGGTTATCGATGCCATGACCATGGAAATCCATCATGATAAGCACCATGCAACTTATGTGACTAACTTGAACAAGGCAATGACTACAGCCACGCAGTATTCAGGCAAGGGTCTGGAACAAATTTTTGCAGAGTTACGTCCAGAAGAAACAGCCATTCGAAATAACGGTGGTGGCCACTGGAATCACTCTATGTTTTGGAATTGGATAAAACCGGGTGGAGCCAAAGAGCCCAGTGCTGATTTGAAAGCCGCTATTGAGGCTTCTTTTGGCAGCATGGATGAGTTTAAAAAACAGTTTAGCGATGCGGCAAAGCTGCGTTTTGGTAGCGGTTGGGCATGGCTAAATGTGGGTGCTGATGGCAAGTTGTTTATCAGTAGCACCGCTAATCAGGACAACCCTTTGATGGTAAATGTGGTGGAAAAAGCAGGCAAACCTATTCTTGGCCTAGATGTGTGGGAGCACGCGTATTATCTGAATTATCAAAATAAACGCGCGGATTACGTGACCGCATTTTTTTCCATCATCAATTGGGATGAAGTAGAAAAAATGTGGCGAGCCGCCAAGAAGTAAAGGGTTTGGAAAAAATTACTTTAACCCCGCAAATCGGCGCATCAACACGCGGGTAAGGGAAATACAGAATAAGGTTCCAACAGCGACTACGGTCAAAAAGATGAGTACTACATCCCCTGCTTTAACCAGTACGGGGTAGTACTCTACTACCGCGCCTTCCATGGTGATCAATCCGAAGGTTTGCTGCGCATAGCAAAGACCTAGTCCCAAGAAAACACCGATTAAAGCACCTGCTAAATTGATAAAGATACCTTGCAAGGTGAAGGCATTGCGGATGGTAGGATAAGTGGCACCAAGACTTTCAAGTATGTAAATGTCTTTTTTCTTCTCGATGATCAACATCGTGAGTGCAGCTATGATGTTGAAGGAGGCGATCATGAGAATAAAAAGGAGAATGCAGAAGGTCCACCATTTCTCGTAGGCATTCGTTTGATAGATCAAGGCGTTTTTATCAAAACGAGTTTTTACCATGAGCTCTGCCGGCAATAAAGCCTGTATTTGGGCCTTGGCATCTGCCTCGGTGACGCCTTCAACTAAGTGAATTTCGATCGATGATATTTGATCTTCCATTCCGAAAAGATCACGCGCATACTGAAGTGGAACATATACATACTTCATGTCTAACTCCGCATTCGCGGAGAAAATACCACTTACTTGGATAGCTTGTTTATTGAATGCCTCTTCGCGGTAACGAGATAATTTTCTACCGCGAATAGGCGCGTTGATATAGATGATGGTCGGATCGTTTTCAGAAAGAGGCATGAGCAGTTCACTTCGCACGCCTAATCCCACCACGGCTCTTGCTTGATTATTTTCCTCAAGCAAAAATTTTCCTTCATAGGTAATACTATCAAGCGGCATACCTGCTTGAAAAGTAGGCTCTACACCTTTGATAGTCGCTACTGTATTGTTATCTCCATAATTGAGCCATCCGTCTTCTTCTATAATTCTGCTGTAGTTGGCAACACCGGGAAGCTGGGCTAATTGATCATCACGTAGCAAACTATCCGCAAACATTTTTCCTTCTCGTGGCACAATAGTGATGGGTGCATCAAAGTTGGAGAAAAGGTCTTTGACTAAATTTTCCATTCCGCTGAAAGCGCTCATCACGCATACCATAGCCGCCGCGACAAAGGCCACTACCGCCATCGAGATCAGTGATATCACGTGAATAACGTTTCGCGATTTTTTAGCGAAAAGATATCGGCGAGCTATGTAGAAGCTAATGTTCAACCGAGGAAAAGATGGAGATAATTATTTTTTTGCAACCACCACTAAACCAGTACCAGTGCTGTGATGTCCTCTTACGTCAAGGAAGTTGAGTAAAAGAGCAAAGGGCATAACGATGAGGTAGTAGAACGGAATAAGAACGAAAAATGCCTGCGAGACGTTGAGCATTTTCATCGGGTATTTCATCGAAAGACGCCATGAAATTTTACCTGGAGCACCGTAACTGTACTTCACGTTTACCTCACTGAATCCCGCTGTTTTAGCCTTTTCTATGATCTCTTGAAAACCGTATCCGTCACGTACGTGTTCTTCGATAAAACTTTCATCACTATCTTCATGCACATCGCTTCCGCCTTGGTCACTTGGCGTTGAAATGATGAGCGTACCGCCTTTTTTCAAGCTCTTGCAATAGTTGGTTAACACCAGTACATCCTCTTCAATATGTTCCATAACATCGACACAAAGAACGAGGTCATATTTTTCGGGTTGTACAAATTGGGTTAAATCGGCTTCCTCAAAGCGAATATTTTTTTTCCCAATTGCTTGAAAGAATTGGTTGCACTCCGCGATCTGTTCTGTTTTTACATCAACACCTAAAATGTTGGGTTGATTGTCAAATTTGCTCATGAAGAAGGAATACTGACCGAAGCCAGAACCAGCATCTAGAATATTCGGATGTTGTGGTGCCGATTTTTTCCAACTGCGCAATTCGCGATGAATGTGCCAAGTGCGGAGCAAGAGCACATCGAGAAGATTATAAAACAGCTTGCGCGAAAAAGGAGATTGATTAAAAACCTTACCGAGTGAGCGTTTGATAGGATCGTACTGCATAGGGCGATAATGCGCGGATGGCGAAAAAAAGGGATGAGTTATTTTTTCAAAAGTCGATCGATTTCTTCAAAATAATCCAAGGAATCGTCGATATAAAAGTGCAATTCTGGAATCTTGCGCACCTGTTTTCCAATCGCTCCGGCGAGCAATCGGCGAATAGCGGCATTTTGATCTTTTACCATCTCAAGACCTTCGGCTTTTTTCTCTGTGGGAAAAAAACTGAGGTATGCTTTGGCAACTCCTAGATCAGGAGAAATACGAACGTTGGTAACGGTAATCATCATTCCCGAGAACATGTTGCTCATGTTTTGCTGGAAGATGATGGCTAACTCCCGTTTCACCAACGCACCAATTTTTTCTAAACGAATACTAGACATAAGCGCGAAAGTACGGCGATTTTTGTAAATGGCTTAGCGCATCACCAAACGCACAGTTTGACGGCTGCGCTGCTCGAGGAGTATTTCTTTGTTTTCAGTTAGCATTTTCAGCGTGGCATCGTCATAATGACGAATAGTAACCAAGTGCAAACCTTCGTTGTATCGGATGGTGTAACGGTCAGCCAATTGAGCGAACAATCGGTTTTGTTTGTAGTCATCTTTATCCATACAAATTGAAAAACTCAAGGCGGAGTTTTCCATGAGATGAACGCGGATGCCGAGATCAGATAGAGCGTCGAAAATTTCTTTCAAGTTGTCTTCCACAACAAAACTGAAGTCTTTGGTGGACATGCTAATGAGCACTTGATCACGTTTCAAAATGAAGCTCGGTACCAGGTTATCAAAAGCGTTACTTTCTTGAATTACCGAGCCTTCTGCTTCGGGATCAATGAAAGATTTTATATAAAGTGGAATCCCTTTGTTCTGGAGAGGTTTGATGGTTTTAGGGTGGATTACACTAGCGCCGTAGTAGGCTAACTCAATGGCTTCACGGAATGAAATGCGGTCTAGTTTTACGGTATTCGGGAACCATTTAGGATCAGCATTGAGCATACCGGGCACATCTTTCCAAATCGTCACACTTTCCGCATCGAGCAGAAAAGCCATGATGGCAGCGGTAAAATCAGATCCTTCTCGTCCTAGAGTAGTGCTGAGTCCGTTAGCAGTGCTTCCAATAAATCCTTGAGTAATAACAACCGAATGCTTGTTGAATTGCGATTTAACTTGTTCAATACCGAGTGCACATTTATTCCAATCTACACGAGCATCACGGAATCGGTTATCAGTTTTTACCACACGACGAGCATCGATAAAACCGGCGGCTATTCCTTGTTCCATAAGGTATGCATGCACCATGGATGTGCTGAGCAATTCGCCATACCCTACAATTTGATCATACTCTTGATCATAATCACCAATGATAGGGGAACTTATTTGCTCTTGTAGTTGAGAGAAATATTCCCAAGTAAGCTGGAGGCTGTTTTCGGGGTCGGCAAAAAGTTCGGCTGCAATTTCTTCATGGAAGTCCATCAGATCAGCGACGAGCGGATGGCAGTTTTCTTTTTGGAAGCGTGCCTGATGTATTTTTTCGAGGTGATTGGTTGTTTTACCCATTGCAGAAATGACCACCACCAATTGCTCGCCTTGAAACCGGCGAAGGATAGAAGCTACGTTTCTAACGGCCTCGGCATTTTTGACCGAAGCGCCACCAAATTTAAAGATTTTCATAAATCTACAGATGAGGCGCAAAGATGGAAGTTATGCGCATAAGTGGGGCATAAAATGCTTGGAATTACGGAAAAATTTTAGGTAAAGACCTTATAGGTCTTAAGACCTATAAGGTGTTAGACCTATAAGGTCTATCAAAAAGCTCCCGCAGCCTCTCCACCCTCAACTTCCCATTCACCCACTCCCCATCCAATTCCGCTTTATACTTCTCGTAAAATTTAATCGCCGGCTCATTCCAATCCAATACCTGCCAAACCATCCCGTCATAACCACCCCTAATCGCCTCTCTACCCGTTGCCTCGAAAAGCGCCGAACCTATGCCTTTTCCCCGGCGCGACTCGGTTATCACGATATCTTCTAAATAGAGCATCCTGCCCTTCCATGTGCTATATCGGGTGTAATAAATGGAGATCCCCACAATTTTGCCTTCTTCTTCTGCTACAAAGAGTCCATAGCAGGGTTGGGGGCCAAAGCCATCGTCTTCCATCTTCTCCAACGTATTGGTTACTTCGTCTGGCGCGCGCTCATAAGTGGCTAACTCTTTAATGAGCTCTAACACCTGCGGTAAATCGGATTTTACTCCTTTGCGAATCATAAGTTCTTGTTTAGGCCTCAAATATCCATCTTTGCCCTGAATATATTTGTAACATGAAGATTTATACGAAACGCGGCGATGAAGGAACTACTTCTCTTTTGGGTGGTGCCCGAGTGCCCAAACACCACTTGCGCATCGAAGCCTACGGTACGGTAGATGAACTCAACTCCTACATGGGACTGCTGCGCGACTTGGCTCCTGATGAGGACAAGGTCTTGATTTTGAGAATTCAAGACCGACTATTTACCATGGGAAGCCACCTTGCTCTCGAACCGGATCATGCAGGAAAAATGAAGCTCCCCTCACTTTCTGAAAGCGATGTAGAACAACTCGAAGTGGCCATGGATGCCATGGACGAGGTATTGCCAGAAATGCGAAACTTCGTACTTCCAGGCGGGCATCCCGCTGTGTCACATTGCCACATCGCTCGTTGCGTGTGCCGTCGGGCCGAACGACTGGTTACTCATCTCGGTGAACATGAAGTTCTGCCCCCCCTTGTCTTGGCTTATCTCAACCGTCTTTCAGACTATCTTTTTGTGCTTTCTCGACGCTGGACACAGGTTTTTTCTGCAGATGAGAAGCCTTGGATTCCTGAATCATAACTGTTTTTTTGAATTTAATCGAGTTAATTGGTTGAAAAAAAGAAAGATAGCATCGATTAGGAACTCTTGCTTTTTTTACAATAATTCGTTTACTTTCGCGATTCGATAAAAACTAACCAATTAAAACTCTTAGGCTATGTATTGGACACTAGAACTAGCCTCCTACTTGGAAGACGCACCTTGGCCAGCAACCAAAGACGAGTTAATCGATTTTGCTATGCGTACCGGTGCACCGCTTGAGGTGGTTGAGAACCTTCAGCAAATTGAAGACGACGAAGAAGTATTTGAAAGCATCGAAGATATTTGGCCGGACTATCCCACCAAAGAAGATTTCTTCTTCAACGAAGACGAATATTAATCACATGCTTCTAACCTTGCCTGTAGCAAGGTAGTACGATGATCTAGAAACGAGAAACTAGTTGCAGTATTCTGCCTTGTTTCTCGTTTCGTTTTAACACTATCCATGGAAGAAGGCCAAATCAGATACGAAAACAACGCAAAACAAGAGCGTTATGACCATGCCTACCTGCGCATGGCAAAAGAATGGGCAGCTCTTTCGCATTGCGTGCGAAAGCAAGTGGGCGCTATTTTAGTAAAAGACGGCATGATCATCTCCGATGGCTACAACGGAACACCCAGCGGATTCCCCAATACATGCGAAAATGATAATGGCGAAACACATTGGTATGTTTTGCATGCCGAAGCGAACGCCATCATGAAAGTGGCACGGTCAACCAATAATGCCAAAAATTCTACGCTTTACATCACCCTCTCGCCGTGCAAAGAATGCTGCAAACTCATACTGCAAGCGGGCATCCGACGCATGGTGTACATCGATGAGTATAAGGACAAAACGGGTATCGAATTTCTAAAAGAAGCAGGATTAGAGGTGGTGCAAATGACGATCGATTGATCCTATTTTCTTTTGCCACCGCATTCGTTGATAATTTAAGCAAAAACTGTAAAAAGGAGCCCGCAGATTCTCATCTTTGCAAGAGACCTATCGGTACAATTAAGCATGAATAACGAACATCTCGGTAAATATTACGAAACGCCCAAAAGCAACAAACCATCCTCGATGCAACCGCTCTATTACGCGGGCACTCTGATTGTGGGTTTGCTCATTGGCACTTTTCTCGCCGATCGTAATCTTTTCCAAATAAAAACGGGAACCGAAGAGAACCCTAATAAACTCGTAAGCCTCATCGATTTTATTGAGGACAATTACGTGGACAGCGTTGACAAACGCAAGCTCATCGACGATGCCATTGGGTCTATTCTGAAAAACTTGGATCCTCATTCCTATTACCTCACTCCCGAAGAGTTAGCCAAAGCAACGGAAGAGTTAGATGGCGGTTTCGAAGGAATTGGTGTAGAATTCATTATTCTGCGCGACTCGCTCATGGTGGTAAAAACGGTGGAGGGCGGTCCGTCTGAAAAGGCGGGCGTAATGGCCGGAGACCGCATTGTCAAAGTAGAGGGGGAGTCTATCAGCGGTGCAGATTTGGACGGCGATAAAGCGCAAAAATTGCTCAAAGGAAAACGGGGCTCGAAAGTAAACATCTCTGTTTTCCGCCCAGGAAATAAAGAAACAGTGGACTTAACCATCACCAGAGGAAACATCCCCCTCGAAAGTGTTCCAGCGGCCTTTATGGTAGATGATAGCACGGGTTATGTGAAAGTTGAACGTTTCGCACGCACTACTTACGAGGAGTTCATGAACGCCATGAATGAGCTCGACAAGCAAGGCTGCAAAAAGGTGATTCTCGATCTACGCGGAAACGGTGGTGGCTTAATGGATCAAGCAACGGGCATGGTGGAAGAGTTTTTAACTGAAGATAAACTCATCGTATACACCACAGGAGCGCACAGCGATAAAGAAGTCATTACTTCTTCGAAGCAAGGGGATTTTAAAGACAAAGAAATCATTGTGCTAATCGACCAAGGCTCGGCATCGGCAAGCGAAATTGTCGCTGGAGCGCTGCAAGATTGGGACAGGAGCATCACTGTTGGCCGACGTTCTTTTGGTAAGGGCCTCGTACAACGCGAAATTGAACTCGCTGATAACAGCGCACTTCGTCTTACGATTGCTCGTTATCATACACCCACTGGTCGCTGCATACAAAAGCCCTACGGTGATTCTATTGACTATAGCGACGATTTTCATGAACGTATTGTGAGCGGTGAATTGCTCAGCGCAGATAGTGTTTCTTTCCCCGATTCGTTGAAGTACACTACTCCTGGAGGCCGCATCGTGTATGGCGGCGGAGGCATTATGCCCGACGTTTTTGTTCCTATAGACACCACTTATTTGTCTTCAGGACTGTTAGCCGACCTGGCTTATGCAGGCGTCATCCGCCAATTTACTTTCGACTACACCGATACACATCGCAGAGATCTGAAGAAGTATAAAGATGGTGATGCATTCGTAAAAGAGTTTATCGTTACGGACGCTATGATTTCGCAGCTTGTGAAAGTGGCGGAAAAACAAAAGATTGAAGTTAAACCGGCTGCTTTGAAGAAAATTAATGCGGAATTAAAAATGCGCATCAAAGCTCAAATCGCACGCAGCATGTTTGATGATACAACCATGTACAAAGTGTTGCTCACCCGCGACAATGACTATAAGAAAGCACTCGAGGTAGCCGCTGGAGAGGATAAAAAAGTGGCCGAAACACCCAAGAAAGCCTCGAAGAAATAAGGAGAATGTCTATCGAAACGAAGTACCGCAATAAACTCACAAAGGAGGAACGTCTATCCAAAAAGCAATGGATAGAGGCTCTTTATGAGAGTGGCACCAGTATTAAATCGCCCGCTATTGTTTTAGTAAAACACGAGGTGAACGTCGATATTCCTTTTCCTGCGCAGGCCATGTTTACGGTGAGTAAACGAAATTTCAAGCGGGCTCATGATCGAAATCGAGTGAAACGCTTGATGAAAGAAGCATACCGCAAACAAAAACACCTATTGTACGCAACATTAGATAGCCAACAAAAGAAGTCAACGCTGATGTTCATTTTTACTGGAAAAGGCATTCCCAATTATCCGTACGTACACGGTAAAATTTCTGACCTACTTTCCCGTTATGTGCACCAGCTGTCAAATACTGAATCGCTCCCTTCATGATGAAAAAGTCTATGCAAAGCCTGCGTAAAATGAGCGCCTGGATAATCGGCGCCGCTTTATCCATCACCATACTCGCCTCTGCTACGGTAGCCGATGAGTTTTTCGAAATTTCGAAAAACATCGAGATTTTCACCTCCGTTTACAAAGAACTGAATATGTATTATGTAGATGATACAAAGCCAGGTTCCTTGATGAAAACGGGTATCGATGCTATGTTAAAGTCGCTCGACCCCTATACGGTCTATTACCCAGAGTCCAAAATAGAAGACGCCATGTTCATGCAAACAGGCCAGTATGGTGGCATAGGAACATTGGTAAATACCATCAAAGGAAAGATTACGATTACGGAGCCTTACCAAGGTTTTGCTGCCGCGAAAGCTGGTTTAAAAGCGGGTGATGTGGTATTGACCGTTAACGGCAAATCCGTTGAAGGCAAAACGCATGACGAAATCACCGATATGCTCACCGGCCAACCGGGCACAGATGTGGAACTCACCGTGCAACGTTTCGGTAATGAAAGCCCAGTTACCATTCGCATAAAACGAGAAGAAATCAAAATACCAGATGTGCCTTATTATGCCATGGTAGATGATCAAACGGGATACATCAAATTGACTGGATTTACTCAAACGGCAAGCAACGATGTGAAAAATGCCTTCATGGATCTGAAAGGAAAAAACATGAAGCGCTGCGTGCTCGATCTCCGCGGTAATGGTGGTGGCCTTCTTCGCGAAGCCATCAACATCGTAAACTTTTTTGTTCCCAAAGGAACAGAGATCGTTTCTACTAAAGGAAAAATTGAGGAGTGGAATAAAACCTACACGGGTCTCAATGAACCGCTAGATACCCAAATGCCCCTCATTGTTTTGGTGGATGGAATGTCGGCATCAGCATCTGAAATTGTGAGCGGAAGTTTGCAAGATCTTGATCGTGCTGTAGTAGTAGGAGAGGAATCTTACGGCAAAGGATTGGTGCAACAAACGAAAGATCTCATCTATAACACCAAAATGAAATTGACCGTAGCAAAGTATTACACTCCCAGCGGTCGATGCATTCAACGGTTAGACTATTCGCACCGCGACGAACAATCTGGTGAAGTAAAAACAACCGCGGATTCCCTAATCAAACCGTTCAATACCCGCAACGGAAGAGTTGTTTACGATGGTCGCGGTATTCGTCCGGATGTGGAAATAAACCCCGGCGAAGCCAGCAACATTCTCGTTGGATTGGTGACCAATTGGATCACCTTCGACTATGCCACGAAGTACTATTATTCACACACTAGTATCGACTCGGCTGATCGTTTTCACCTCAGTGACGCAGAGTATCTTGATTTTGTGAATTATGCCAAAAACAAAGAGTTTACCTACAACACGCGCACGGAAGAGTTATACAAAGAATTGAGAAAAGTAGCGGAAGAAGAAAAGTACTTCAGTGACGCAAAGACAGAGTTTGAGAGTCTTTATGCACGCATTGAACCACACAAAGAACAGGATCTCATCAAGTTCAAGGATCAAATAAAAGAAGAACTCGAAAACGAAATCGTATCGCGTTATTATTACCAAGATGGCCGAGTAAAGTGTGGTTTAAAATATGACCCGTGCTTGGCTCAGGTAAGCGAAATCTTCAATACGCGTTATGCCGCTTTATTGGCGGCTCCCGGACGCAAATAAGCGAAGGGTGTGCGTGCATGAATAGAGAAAACATCAAAAAAAGTGTGCTGATTTTGCAGGAAACGGGCTTGATTTTATTAGCCCTCTCCCTGCCTTTGGCTAATCTTTTTATGTCCATCTCTACCTTTTGGCTCATCGGTGTTTGGATGCTGTGGATGGCCTTCGACGGAAGTATAAAAAAAAGGTTGACCGCTTTTTTACATCAGCCCGCGGCGTGGTCAATGATGGGCATCTTTTTTCTCTTTGCCTTTAGCCTGCTTTGGACAGCCAATCAAAAGGAGGGAATTAAAGAGGTGTTATTGAAATTACCACTTCTGGTAATCCCGCTAGCCATCAGCGGTTTTGAAGCTATTTCAAAAAAACAGTTGTATCGCATTCTCCGTTTTTATCTTGTCGGTTTATTGATCGCTTCGGGCATTTGTTTATCCGTTTACTTTGGGTGGTACAACAGTTTCGCCACTCCACTGGGTTTCAAAGCACGAAACCCCATTGATGTGAGAGAAATTTCCATCCTGATTTCGCACATTCGCTTTAGCCTCATGTTGGTTTTTGGTATCGGTGTAGTGTGGTACCTCATTGCAAAAAAGGAGCTGCACTTATTGGTGGGTACATTGATGGTAGCGGTATTTCTTTACTTCATGTGGGTAGTAGAATCCATGACGGGCTTTGCACTGATTTTTTTCTTGGTTCTGTTTTTCCTTCTGCGCCGGGCCTTGTCTACTCGCCGTAAATGGCTGAAGTGGACCACCGCCATCGCTCTGATCATCGTTCCAATGGTTTGTTTTATGACCGTTCGCAGATGGTATTCAGAGTATTTTACGGTAGAAAATGTGGACTTCAATCAGCTAGATGCGGTGAGCCCTAGTGGAAATATTTATTATCACATCCGCGAAAACAGAGAAATTGAAAACGGCCATTACACTTGGATCTACATCGTAGATAGTGAGTTAAAAGAGGAGTGGGAAAAACGAAGCCACCTGCCTTTCGACTCGAGTGAAAAGGCTGTACGCCCTGTGCTTATCCGTTATTTGACTTCGAAAGGTTTGCGAAAAGATGCGGAAGGAGTCAAAAGTTTGTCAGCTCAAGACATACAAAATATTGAAAAGGGAATTCCCAACATCACATGGACTACCCGATCTGGACTGCGCTTGCGAATGGACCGAATTTTCTATGAATGGAATACCTATAGGCAAGGCGGCAACCCGAATGGTCATTCGGTAAGGCAGCGAATGCTGTTTTGGGAAGTAGCCTTTCGAATCACGGAACGCAGACTGTGGACGGGTGTGGGTATTGGCGATGTGCGCGATGCTTTTGCTTGTATGTATGACGAAATGAAAAGCCCATTGGATCAGAAGCACCGGCTAGGGGCGCATAACCAGTATTTAACGGCTTGTATCACTTTTGGAGTGGGGGGACTAATGGTGTTTTTAGTCTTGTTATACATGCCCTTCTTTCAGGCGGCTAATAGAAAAAATTGGTTACTCACCTGCGCGTGGTTAATCGTCATGATCTCGTTTATTACAGAAGATACGTTAGAATCCCAGTCAGGCGTTACCTTCTACGCCTATACTATTTCGCTGTTAGCCGTGCTGCGCTTAAATTCTTCAGATACTGCGCGATCGATTCGGGACTGATAAGTAGTTCTTCTCCTGGTTGGGGCTCATTGGTAGCCGTAACAACAGTTGCGTTTTTTCCCAAAGGTCTCCATCGCCCGGGATGTATGGGTCTGCGATTGCTGTAAAGCCCGATGGCATTTATACCCGTGGCGGCAGCTATGTGCAGAGGCCCTGTACTGGCCGCTATTAGCGCATCTCCGCAGCTAATGAAAGCAATCAATTCTTTAAGCGAGTATTTGCCAGTAGCGTCTATAACTCCAGCGGGCATAGCTCCCCAATTTTTTTTAATCGCATCACCTTCTGCGCTTGTTCCGGTGACTACCATTTCAAATTCATCAGGTGGTAAAAGGTCAATCAGCTTTCTAAAATTTGCCAACGACCAGTTGATCGCACTTCCTTTTGAAAGGGGGTGAAGCAACACTCTGAATTTACCGAACGATCGTTCGGATTGGTATTTTTCTATCAACCCCATATCGCCCGAAAAACCATAGTAATCGGACATTTCAGCGAGAGTAGGAATAAAATCAAGACCCAGCCCACGAAGTAGTTTCATATTCAACTGCGATTCGTGGAGGTCGCTTTTTTTACGAGAAAAATGTATTTTTTTATTACAAGTAAACCAAGTAAAGAGTCGATTGGTAGTGGCTATGCGTAAAGGAATGTTCGCTTTTTTACAAATAGCCGTTACTTCTTTAGTAGGAAAAACGTGCACTACTGCGTCGTATTTTCCTTGTTGAATCAATGCGACCTGTGCTTTTTCATCCATCGCGAAAAGCTCGTCAGCATTGAGAAAATGATCTACATGACTGCACGCACCGATGATGTCTTTCGTGTAATTTTTTCCTAAAAAAGTAATACGACAATCGGGAAAATATTTTTTGATCACTCCGCATGTTGGCAAAGTGAGCATCACATCGCCAATGCTGTCGGTGCGGGCGATGAGGATATGGTTAAATGCTTTTTCCACGTTGCAACAAAAGGAGATTGTGATACTTTTTATAAGTCGCAAAGGCGCTTAAGCGCGAAATGGTGAAGCCGGTAGCGCCATCCAAAAATCCAGTTTTAAGAATGAAGCTTTTCACAAACTGCGCAATTACTTTTATAATGATCAATGGCCACGACGATTTTTTTCCTTGCTGATGTAACTCCTTAGAAGCAATAGCCGAAAAATAATCGATCTGTTTTAAGTGATCTTGACGTGTGTAATAGGAATAGTGCAACAAGTCGCCAGTGAGATGTCCCGTTTCACTTCCATCGGTCATATCGAGCCTGTCATGCGGGTTTACGCCGGTCCAGCGCGCATGAGATTTGTGAACAAGACGCACTTTGGTATCCGGATACCAACCGCAGTATTTTACCCAATGGCCGCAGTAATAGGTCAAGCGGTTAAAGCGATATCCTTTTTGTTGTGGATCTTTTTTTACCTGAAGAATAGAAGCTTTCAGTTCATCAGTAAGCGCTTCGTCGGCATCGAGGGAAAGTATCCATTCGTGTGAAGCTTGATCAATAGCGTAATTTTTTTGCTGAATATGACCTTCAAAAGCATGAGGAATAAAACGCACACCATACTTCTTGCAAATGGCTTCTGTAGCGTCTTTGGAAAAAGAATCGACTACCACTATCTCGTCCGCAACACCCACTAAAGATTGAAGGCAACGCTCAATGTTGCGTTCTTCATTGTAAGTGATTATGACGGCCGATAGTGCAATCAAGGTGGTGAATTAATCTACTATTTCGAGTGGAACATTCATAGCGAGGAGAATGAGTAAAATGGCTCCTACGATTATGCGATACCATCCAAAGGCTTTGAAGCCATGTTTGGTAAGAAATCCAATAAAAAAGCGAATGGCCAACAAAGCAACCACAAAGGCCACAGCATTACCAATGGCAAGCGTGGTAAGGTTTTCTGTGGTAAAAAGTTCGGGTACTTCATCCCAAGCTTGGTAAAGCTCTAAGGCCGATGCGCCAAACATGGTAGGCACAGCAAGGAAAAAGGAAAACTCGGCGGCTTGTTTGCGTGTTAGCCCTTGTATCATACCACCAATGATGGTAGAAGCACTGCGCGAAACGCCTGGTATCATGGCCAAACATTGGAACAAACCGATGGAAAAGGCACTTTTATAGCTCACTGGTTTGTCGTTTTTCGGATTGAGCCATTGATCAATAAAGAGAAAAACAATACCTCCTACGAGCAACGAAACCGCCACAGTAGTAACACTCTCGAGCAGAGAGTCGATATGCGATTTGAGCACTACACCCAGCACTGCTGCAGGAATGAAGGCCACGAAAAGACGAAAATAAAAATCAAGGCTTTGGAAAAAACGTTTCCAGTACAGCAGCACCACGCTCAGTATAGCTCCAAATTGGATGTTGACGATAAACGCTTTGGTAAACGCGGAAGGTTCAATACCCAAGAGCTTTTGAGCAATGATCATGTGGCCGGTAGAAGAGATGGGCAAAAACTCCGTAAGACCTTCTACAATGGCGATGATAATGGTTTGAAGAATGCTCACTTCTCTGCCTTCGGTTTGTACATGATAGCGAATCCGATGAAGATATAGCCAGCCAATACGACCATAGGAGCAAGAGTAATACGACGGAAGCTAAACAATTCATCTCCATTGAAAACGTTAGGGTCTGGAGATCCGCCACCGCTCATCATAAGGTAACCAACGAGAAGAATAACGAGGCCAATACCCAAGAGGATATAGTTTTTGCGGCCCATTGCAAAAGATAGTTTGCTCATTGTCTTTCAAAAAAATAGATGGCACGAAGTTAACGAAAATCCGTGGTCGGGCGACCTTTATTGGCCGAGGTATTTTTCACGAATCACTTTGAGGTGGTGAAGGCTGTGTCCTACTACCATATAGCCTATTCCGCGCACATTCACGCTCAATCCATTGGCTTGCCCGGTGGCATCGAGCATCTTTTCGGTCATTTGTTCGAAAAGCACTCTTGTGCTCGCTCGTACCGCTCTGAAATCGGCCAGTGTCATGGCATTGCTCGTGGGTATTTCTTTAGCATTTAAAATGTAGTCGTCCTCCTCAAACCCATTCAACGGAGTTGCATCGAACCGAGAAAAGCGTAGTGCACGATAGGCAAATATGCGCTCACAGTCGATAATGTGGCGCAATACTTCGTGCGCGGTCCATTTGCCAGGAGCATAAGCGTAATGACCTTCTTCTTCCGTGAGCGATTCAATGAGACGCTCTGTTTCTTGAGCAGAGGCATCAAGAGCGTCTAAGAGGTTATTTTGCGCCACTAAACCGAGGTAATAATGGTAATACGGAGGAACTTCCGTTAATGCTGGTTTATGCATGGTAAGTCGAAAAAGAAATGTTCGATCAAATGTAGACAAGCGCAGCTCACCTTACCGAAAGTTTTTAGAATGATTATAGTAGCCTACAATCGTAAGGCCTTCATCTGGCTTTTTTTCTTTCTATTTAATCCCCGCAGAATAGTATAGATGGATAGGCTAATGATAGCGGCGAAAAAGCACCAGACAGAAAGGATGTAATGCTGGTAAAAAACACTGGTAATGAGAAAGGAAAGGGCAATCGAACTCCCTAAGATCCACATTCGTGGGATGTGAGATAAAAAGGAAGGAAGGATAGTTACGACGGCATAAATGACAATGGTAGTAAGGTCAAAGGAGGACGGATACTCTCGGTAATAAACAATGTGTTTCCCTTC
Organism: Bacteroidota bacterium; assembly: GCA_039798265.1. Taxonomy (GTDB): domain Bacteria; phylum Bacteroidota; class Bacteroidia; order Flavobacteriales_D; family Sanyastnellaceae; genus JBDKGH01. Next base: position 35,760 of record JBDKGH010000027.1, read on the forward strand.
AATTGCAGAGTCTACAGGATAGAGATACTGGCAATAGATAAAGTACAGACTTAAGGCACCTCCTAAAGCCACTAAGATTTTTTGTAACACAGAGCGCTGTTCTCTTTTTTCGAGTAACAGAATGGATAGTGGCACCCAAAAAGGCCATACCACCTGAGCGAAAAAGAGAAACACATGTGTGGCAAAATGCGCTACTAAACCCTCGGCATGGGATCGGAGTTGTATCCAAAGCAAGCCCTCAGTTAATTGCTGTATTCCGAAGATGAACGGAATACAAGCAAATAACAGCTGAGCGCGGTGTTGCCTTGTTTTTATAGCGGCTATTCCTACTAAACTAATAGCTGCGCCAGCTGTAAAGCTAGCTGTTGCCGAGAAACACATAGGCGAAAGGTTGTAGTGCTTAAATGTTGAGAATGGCTGATTTTTCTAAAAATTCTTCCTTGCTGATCTCCCCATTGGCATAGCGCTTTTGGAGAATATCAAGGGGTGTATCTTTTTTGTTTTTCATTCCAGGAACGCGATAGGGGAGGAAAAAAATCCACAACACAAATCCACCCCAGATGAACCACCAAATCAGGTGCATGCCCCAGTATTGATAATGTTGATCAAGCATATGCGTTTGTAGTAAGAAAGGTGAGTGAATTAAACCAATGAGTAACAAACCATTAATTGAGCGCGTACTCGTGATCTACGGTGAGTTCGTTGTACACGTGGTAGATACCGGGGGTATTCCAAGCTATTCGCTCTGCCTCTTCTTTTTGAAACCAAGAGTTCACGCTTCCGCTGAGTGTTACGGTGGTTCCAGATACGGCCACATGCACATTGGTAGTATCAATAGACCAACTGCGTTCAAGCGCATCTTCTACGTCTTTCTTTTCCAAGGCTTGTTTTATTTCCGCTTTGATCTTGATCAGATCTACTACACCCACTACACCGGTCAAAAAGCGAACAGCATTTTTGGCTGCTTCTCGTTGATAGTTCCAGTGCAACTCGCCTTCGAGGGTTACCCAGCCGTTTTCAACTTTTACAGCTACTTTATCTGCTGGTATTGTCCAATTGGATTTGAAGGCATGCAATACAGCGTTGGCAATATCGAAGTCTGATTTTTGCCAAGAATGGGGAAAATGAACCTCGATGTTTTCCACGATGGCTTTTACACCTTTTACTCGTTTGGCCGCAGCTTCGGCTTCTTTTTTCTTGGCATAGCTATCCACTACTCCGGTAAGGGATATGACGCCGTCCTTGGCAGTAACTCCAATTTCTGCTGCGTGCAATAAGGGTTCCCAAAGAATGGCGTTTTGCACATCAAGTTGTAATTCTGAATTTGTTTTCATAGGGTACATCAAGTCATTCGAAAGTGAATGATTGATGCATCAAAGTTGGACCTCTCATCAACAATTTTTCTTACATAATTCACACTATGAATTACATGATTCACACTCTAGTTATAGGGAGATTTTTTTATTTAAAAAAAAAGTCAGTTTATCCGACCTTTGCATCTTACCATATGTAGGAGTGTAGCGAAGTGAAATTTTATTGGATTCTTCAGCTTAAAATGGCACACCGAAAGGTGTTGGATTCCGGCATTCATCCCATGCTCGCTTATCTATTGCTGTTGCTTCTTTTAATAGGAGGTGGTGTTGGGCTCTTTAGCAGAACACATTATGCAGCTCCTATTATTGTGCTTATTGCAGCATGGTCGATGCTTAGCTTATCGGAGAATAGAAGAGTAGCATTTCTCTCAGGTATTTTTGGCGATCGAAAAGCGAAAAGCGTGCGAGTGGTTGAGAACATCAGTGTGTCCATTCCATTTGCAATGCTTTTATTGTTCTACCAACAATGGTTATGGTGCCTTATGCTCATCGTCTGCTCGGTGCTTTTGGCCTTGAGTCGATTGAACACAGCGTTTGATGTCGTAGTGCCTACTCCGTTCGCTAAACGTCCTTACGAAATGATGGTGGGTTTTAGGAAAGCATTGCTATTGATAATTGCGGCTTACACATTAGCGGCTATCGCTGGTTACAATGGATATTACCATTTATGCGTGTTTGCGTTCCTTTTTCTGTTTTTAATGTGTATGTCTTTCTATAATGTACCCGAAAGGGAATACTTCGTTTGGGTGCACGCCATGAGCGCTCAGATTTTTTTATTGAAGAAAATGAGTGCGGCATCTTATGGAGCTTCACTACTTGCTCTTCCTGTATTGGTGTTGTTACTACTTTTCTTTCCGAATGAAGCGGTTAACACACTCTTGTTTTTTGGTTTGGGCATGTTGTATTTATGGCTGATGGTAATTGCCAAGTACACCTCCTTTCCTTATGAGGTAAGCATTTCGGTGGGTGTATTGATGGCGATGAGTTTGAGTTTCCCTCCGTTTGTGATTGTTTTGATCCCCTATTTTTTCAACCGCTCAGTGAAGCGATTAAATCAATATTTAGTATGATTTCTATTCAATCTGTATCAAAGAAATTTGGATCGAATCAAGTACTTGACTCCATTAATCTAACCTTGCAATCGGGCAAAGTTTATGGGCTAATGGGTGAGAATGGCGCGGGTAAATCGACGCTTTTCCGATGCATGGCAGGTTTAGAGAGTCATGATGGCCTCGTGATCGCTGATGCCGAACCCTTTAAAAATCATTTAGGGTTTTTAGAAACAGATCCTTTTTTCTTTTCAAAAATGACAGGTAGAGAGTACATTCAATTGCTCATGAATGCTCGGGGCAAAAAAGGTGAAGTGAATGGACAATATCAATTGGAGGAAAGAAACATTTTCGATTTGCCCTTAGATCAATATGCTGTTAACTATTCTACAGGGATGAAGAAGAAGTTGGCCCTTCAAGCGATTTTATTACAGGACAACCAATATTATATCCTCGACGAGCCTTTCAATGGAGTGGATATACAGAGTAATATTTTGATCACAGAAATTATTCTCCACTTAAAGGGACTTGGCAAGACACTCATCATATCCTCCCATATTTTTTCTACGCTACGCGAAACTTGTGATGAGATTTATTTATTAGAGAGAGGTAAGATCACTAAAACGATTTTCCCCAAGGATTATAATCAATTAGAAACTGATTTACGTTCGGCCGCTACTGGGAATAAACTTCACTTCATCAAATAGAAGTGGTGATTTACAGGGATGTTGAATATTATGTGATCCTTATCTAGTGGTCAATTCGCCGAATTTTTATGGAATTTGCTTAGACAATAAACAAGTTGACTTTACCCTGACTGAAGTGCGAAGTGGCGCATTGACTGTATGGACAATAGACTAGCCCAAAAACAAAAAAGGCTATCTCAGTTGATCTGAAATAGCCTTTCATCTTTTGTACCCAGAGTGGGAATCGAACCCACACGTCCGAGGACACACGATTTTGAGTCGTGCGCGTCTACCAGTTCCGCCATCTAGGCATTAAGCCTCCCGATTGTCGGGTGAAAATCGGGTTGCAAATATACGCAAAGTCAGTCATACAAGCCAAATCGAACTGATTTTCCTGTGCTAAATCCAAGAAGTAGAGGTTGATTGGGTTCAAAATCAGTGAGTTCGGGCTGGAGGAGCTCATCGCTTTGTTTGTTGTCCCGGCTTATAAAGCGGTTTATTTGACCGCCACTCGATAATTGAACTCTTGTGGTGACGCTGTTTTGACTTCCGTTCCAACTACTGGCAGAGCCATCGGGCTTGCTAGACAATCGTTCTTGATTGTCTTTACTGTCGTTAAAAAAGAACATCCAATCGTCTCCCTTTTTACCAAAGTGGTAGCCGTAGTGCTGAGCGTAATTGTTGAGACGACTTTGATTTTTGGCAATGCTCGAAGCCCAGTTTATTTTTCCAGCGTCATTTAATTGTAAAGCAATGATATCACCATGATGATAAGTGTATTCAATGTATTGTCTGCCGGTGCTGATGTCATTCATCATGCGCTCGGTGATGTAGTAGCGCTCACCAATCAACAGGGTATTCCCATTTTCTTCAATCACGAGGTGGTCAAGAAAAAGATCGTTGATCGATTTGTCTTTTTGCATTTCACGCTCATTGAGATAAAGCTCCAATAGCTTTTTAGGCAGGGCCATATAAGCCGCAGCAGCCAAGTCTTTAGCCTCGGGCAGTAGCCGGAAATAAAAGGTGCCTGCTACCGAAAAATTGAAATTGTTGGTGTAAAATCCAGCGATCACCAATTCGTTTTGTGTGTTCAAATCAAACTGGATAGAAATGATGTTTTTGTCTTTCAAACTCACATCGTATTCTTCCAATTTATTCTCGATGTGGTTGTAGTAAAACACTTCATACCGCCCAGCTTGTGGCTTCAAAAAAGAGTTGGACGAACGCGAGGGCTTTTCACCACTCATGAGATATACATTGGCCGAGTTGTCGAGTAAATAGTTATGCACTTGCACGATGTCTTGCGCATACGGAAGCTCAAGGTTTTTTTCCCAAATCAAATCGAGGTCGGGCGAGTAACATCGAAAGTCAAAGGTCTCATTGGTTTTACGTTCAAAAGGAGGATCAAAAAAGGTGATGAAGTATTTTTTATTGGGACTCACCTCTACGGTAAAACGGGGCTGGCTTGCTCGGTTATCGGCAGGCACTTTATGCACCAGTATTGGTTGTGTTTTGAGTTTTCCAGAAAAGTCAATAAAACTCGAGTAGGCTTCAATTTGATTGTTCTCTTTACGGATGCCGGTAGTAAAAAGGATAAAGTAATCTGCAAAGGGAATGAGGTAGCGAAAGTTCTGCTCGCAATCTGTTATTTGGGGAATATCTATTCGCTCTCTCCATGTTTGTTGCATGGTGGCGTATTCTATTTTACTTAGGTAGATGGCGTCTTCACGAGCGTCTATTTCTTCAAATTCAAAAAAGAAAAGGGAATCAAAAGCCAATGCTCCCACCTGCGCCATATCACGAGAGGTTTTGTATTCCGGAGAAAACAATAGGGTGTCTTGAGCTGCGCTTGGCAGCATCAAGAGAGAAGTGATTATGGCCAAGAGAATGCGCATACTTGGCAGCTGGAGTATTAAAGGATTATTTGCTCAACGCGCGCACAATGTCCATGCCGTTGCCATATAGCATAAGACCGAGTAGCAACACCATACCCACCATTTGGGCTCGTTCCATGATTTTTTGACTTACAGCTTTACCTGTAATCATTTCCCATAGAAGAAACATAACGTGTCCGCCGTCAAGAGCCGGTATCGGTAGTATATTCATGAAAGCAAGTATCAACGAGATAAATGCAGTACGCTCCCAAAAGGCCGCCCAGTCCCACTCGTTAGGAAAAAGTTGAGCGAAAGTGGCAAATCCACCAACTTGTTTTGCTCCTGATTTAGAAAAAATGAATTTTAACTGACTGCTATAGTCGGTAATGGTATTCCATGCTTCTTTGAATCCTGCCGGAATGGCTTCGAAAAAGGAATAATCGCGGTGTTGAATGTCGAAATAATCCAAGCCATTTTTTGGGGCAAAGCCAATGGAGCCTTCAGTGGTTACGGGTACTTCCAAGCGTAAACTTTCACCATTGCGCTGAATGTGGAGTACAACGGTTTTACCAGCGTTGGCTTTAATGGTGCGTTGTATATCTTGAAAATAGATCGAGTAAAAATGATTGATGCCCACCACGCTGTCACCTTTTTTCAACCCTGCTTTTTCTGCCGGTTGGCCAGCGATAATAGAATCAACTAAACAAGGAAAACGAAGTGCGAAGGCACTGCGCACGCCACTATCCACAAGCATTTGACCGAAGTTTTCGGGTAATGCCAGTTGAATATCATTTCCAAATCGACGCACAGTAACGGTGCGAACATCATCGAGCAAAAGAGATTTACTGATGGAGTTGAAACTGACAGGTGCCTCGCCGTCAAGAGCGATCACTTGATCACCATCACGAAATCCAAATTGATACATCAACGGATCGCAATGCACGCCATAAATTGCTTTATCAGCGGGTAGATAATCTTTACCCCAAACACCCAAAACGATAGCGTAAATAACTATACCCAAAATCACATTTACGGTAACACCGCCAATCATAATGATGAGTCGTTGCCATGCTGGCTTTGCGCGAAACTCCCATGGTTCGGCTGGTTTGGCGAGTTGGTCTTTATCCATACTCTCATCTACCATTCCAGCTATTTTCACATAACCGCCCAAAGGAAGCCATCCAATTCCGTATTCGGTTTCGCCGATTTTTTTCTTCAGTACAGAGAAGTAGGGGTCAAAAAAGAGGTAGAATTTTTCTACGCGCGTTTTGAATAGTTTGGCAGGAATGAAGTGACCGGCTTCGTGAAGCACGATCAGTATAGATAAACTCAATAAAAGCTGAAGAGCAAGAATCATCGGATGGTCATTATGTTATGCAAACGCCTGTGGCTGTATCTGCGAAAGGTAACGGGCAACGTATTTACCAATTACATCAAATTCGAGGTTTACGGTATCCCCAACGTTTAGGGTGTGAAAGTTAGTGTGTTCGAAGGTATATGGGATAATGGCAACAGAAAAATATCCCGCACCACTGTCAACAACGGTAAGACTTACTCCGTTGATGGTAATACTGCCTTTTGGCACAGTAACGTGCTCGGGCGAAGGGGTGTACTGGAAAGAAAATTTCCAACTACCGTTCAACTCTTCTATTTGGGTGCATTGGGCGGTGAGGTCAACGTGTCCTTGAACAATGTGTCCATCGAGTCGGGCACCGAGTGTCATACTGCGCTCAAGGTTCACTTTAGTGCCCAATTGCCACTGATGAAGGTTAGTACGTTGCAAGGTTTCGTCAATGGCGGTTACGGTGTATTGCTCATCCTCAATTTTTACCACTGTTAAGCAGCACCCATTGTGGGCTACGCTTTGATCTATGCGCAATTCATGAGTAAAAGCACTGGCCAAAGTGAAGTGAATATTGCTTCCTTCGCGAGTGATATGTGTAACGAGACCGAGCGCCTCAATAATTCCTGTGAACATAGGGCAAAAGTAAGGTGCTATTGGTTACTCACCGGCGCTCCTCCATCGATGATATGAAAATAGCCAGAGAAGTTGATAGGGGCGATGCCGCTTAAGCGGATGGTATTTACGGTGATGGTGTAATAATAAACACCGTCAGATGCCACCTCGCCACTCTCGGCGATGGTACCGTTCCATTGAATATCGCGATCGGTGGTTTCGAAGACCAAGGTTCCCCATCGGTTGAACACTTTAAGTTCAATGTCTTTCACATATCGATAAGGGAACGGAATGTACACGTCATTCGAACCATCATTATTGGGAGTAAATACATCGGGCAGGGTATACACGGGACAGTTGTCAATGCAAACGGCATTGGACAACTCGCTTTCATTCTGATTGAATGATCCATCGGGCCACAAATTTAACGAGTCGAGGGCAGTGATGTAATAACAACCTGCAATGCTGCTGTCCGCAGGGATAATGCTCAATAGATACACCGTATCTACCGGCGAATCGATAGAAGCGATCATAACGGGCACATCGTCTGGTGTGGGTGCACGCCAAATGTTATACGACTGCACATCGTCAGCACAGCTGTTATTGGGATTATTCCAAGTGAGCGTAGCTTCCCCGGTTTCACAGTCGGAGATGGCAGTGATGGAAGGCGCGCAAGGCGGAGTTTGGTCGTAAGGCAGTGCACATACTTCTTGACTCCAGTTGAAGAGTGGGTCAGGCACATTGTCCGCGTTGTAAGTTCCTGTTACAAAAACTTTGTAGCAGTAGAGCTCATTGTTTTCAAGATTGCTATCCGTGTAGGCCGCCGTATCGCTCGTGCCTATAAAACTAAAGTCGGTTTCACCTGGCGCTTTGCGGAAAATGTCATATTGAATATTCGTCCATGGCACCTCGTGACGAATGTCGAGTGCAATCGCATTATCTATCGGGTTAGCCAATACAAATACAGATGATGCGGTGGAAGAGGATGTGACCAATTGACCATTAGAGAAAAAGTCGACCCGATAGGTATATCCTGTTTCTAGGGTATTCAGATTTTCATCAACGAAGGTAGTATCACTCCAAATAAGAAATGGAGAGAGGTTACTTTCATAGACCTGTTGATCAGGAGCGGTAAAGCCAGTGCCACGGTAGAGTTTATACTGAAATGGACCAGTGTAAACAAGGGTATCCAAATCAGAAGGTGGCGACCACCAAATGGTATCTACGCCGAGCGAAACATCGGTGATACCAATGCTCACTTTGGTCATTACAGCGACATCTTTTTTAATTTCAGCGCATACTTCTTCGCTTGCATAACTCACAGCACCATCAGGGAAAATGGTGACAATCATGTAGCAATAATTACCGCCATAAAACACGGTGTTATCGGTATATGAAGTGTTCGTCCATCCGGCTACTTCACCGAGGTACACATAGCCTGTATAGCTAGGTACACCTAACTCGCAGTCGTCGGGATCAAAATTATACAGTCCTTGTCGGCGGTAAATTTGATAGATGATTTCGTCTTGCTGATAGCTAGGCACTACTGTTCCGCAGGTATTCGCTTCCCAAGTGAGGCTGATACTATTCCCTAAAGCGGTTGCCGTAGGATTTTCTACTCTTGGCGCTACTACTGTAATGCTGATGGTGGTAATATCAGAGAGATTGACGTAACCGTCGTCAGTAGCTTCAAAGGTCATGTTATAAGGCGCAGCGCGCACCTCTTCGCATTCGGGGCTCCAGCGGAAGAAACCAGTGTTATCATTCCATTCTGCTTCGTTGACTACTTCTGAAAGTGGCCCTCCGTAGGCACTTAAAGAGATATTGTCAAAATCAGGATCGCTGGCTTGCACATTAAATTGAATGGACTCCCCGGCCATAACGCAATAGTTGTCAATCGGCGCAATTACGGGCGGTTGGTTGCTGCACATAATGATGTCGATCTGCATATCGCGCAATACGGACCCTACAAAAACACCATTTCTGAATTCTTGTATTAATATCGCCACATTGAACTCACCAGCCATAGGAGGAACGGTCCATGTGAGGTCACCTGTTTGCGGGTTGATGGCAAAAATGTCTGTGGGATCGTTAATGGTTGCAAAGCTTGGAAAGGTCCACTCGAGCAAAGGATCACCGTTTTCTCCTAAACAAGAAACAAGGCTGTAGACCAGCTCATCGCCATCGGGGTCAAATGCGGCAGGGTTGTGAATCCAAGGCTGATAGATGCACGCTTGGGCTAAGGCTGGTCGAAGTAAGCGAACAGAATTGTTATGCCCTGTATCGGGGCTAATCACCAGCACCGAGCGGATAGAGAAAATGGCATTCACCGAGTTGACAATATTAACTACTCCGCTATTACGGTTGGGGTCTTCTACCAACAACTCGAAAACGCCGGGTCCAGAATAGGTATGTTGGCCAACATATTCGTTGCGTTTGGCATCAGTACCGGGGATAATGTTTTCGATTACACGAGGCAAACTGTCCAACTCTGAGTCCGGAAGAAGATTGGGCTCATCGCCCCAACGAATCTTCAAATAAGGCCGATCGGCAGAGGAGCTCGTTTTTGTGATGGTAATAATGCGAATCTCATAAGTGAGTCCGCTGATGTGGGTGTAAATAATTTCGCCTGCGCGATTATGAGTGGCGTATGCCTCTTGCGAGCCCCAAAAGAAGGCGATGCAGAATAAGGAAAGGGCGATACACCAGTATTTCATTTGCTAATCGAAACAGAGAATAATTACACAGGGGAAAAATAACGCTTTTATCCCACAAACATTACCAAGAAGACCCGAAAAGACTTCCAAAGGTTCGTTAAAAATCACTTTTCTTTCCGAAAAGTTCAGTTTCGCAGGTTATTCTACCACCAATCGAGCGAATTGACCATTGCATTCCACCACGTAAATACCCGCGGCCAAAGAGCTAATATCGAGGGTGCTCATTTCGCCATGCTGACCACTGATGACCTTTTGACCTTGCAAGGTGTATATGGCGTGCACTCCGCGTTGAGCGAGCACGATTTGCGTATCAGCAGGGTTGGGATACATGAAAAGTGAGGCGTCATCTTTTTCTTCAACACTAATGAAGGCTTGAATATCTACACAGTAGTCTTCTACTTCTCCAAATGCAATAGTGCCGCATGGAACCGCAGGAGCGCCGCCGCCAAATTGGGTGTTGTATGACATGGCCACACGCAGAGTCATAGCGCCAATTGAATTAGAAGGCACCGTAAAGCTGCCACTGACCATGCTATTAGAAGGAGCAGGGCTAAAGATTAATTCATTGTCGGAGAATATGCCATCGCCATTATAATCTATCCAAGCCTTGATGCTTTCTGAATAAGCTGTGCCACTGTATCCGGGTGTAACGTTGATAAACGCGGTAGTTGAGGTCCCCAGTTGGAAGCCGAGATCTGTATAATCGCCGTAGCCGTTTGGCTCGCTTTCAGTGGAGTTGTTTAAAGCGCCTATTTGAACATTGGCAATCCACTCACTAGCGGAGTTTGCGCTCACGTTGCAGTAGGTGTGTGTACCACAATCTGTGCAGCCTTGTGTGAAGAGGGTAAATGGAACCGCTTCATCAGCGGCAGGACAATCAGAGGTCACCAAAATGTTGTAATAACTGCAAGGAGTTAGCTCATTGATTTGTTGCCATTCGGGTGTGGTAGAAGTAATGGTTTGCACCAAGTCGGCTCCCGAGAATACCTGAATGGTGTATGATTCGGCGGCAAAAACAGGATTCCAGCTGATGTAAACTTCATTGCCCCATTGACGGTGAACAGTGATACCATCGGGATTTACGCAGCATCCTTCAGTGGTGAAAGAGAAAGTGTTGCTCCATTCAGAAGTTTCTGTATCGCAAAGGGCCGCTACTTCCACCTCGTAGGTGGTACACGCTGTAAGTCCGGAGAGGATAAAGCTAGCCGCATTGATATTTGTGGTTTCTATCCATTCTCCGCCGGTTTCGCGGTAACGCACATGGAAGATGGATTGGTTTTCAAAAGAACCCCAATTGATCGTGTAATCAAGGCTGTTAGGATTTTGCGTAGCGGTAATATTATAGGGAGAAGGGCAGCTGCTGTTACTGCACGATTGGAGCATTAAATTGATGCTGGCGAAAAGATCCATACGACCGCCGCTCAATACTTCGCTACTTAAATTGCTGATGGGCGTAACACCATCCATGATGTAGTTTTTGATGTTTAGTGCAGCCTGAGCGGGATCGGCAAAAGCCAATTGCATAAAGGAAGCACAGGGCACGGAATAAAGCAGAGCCACACCACCAGCAACGCAAGGCGAAGCGAAAGACGTTCCGCTTGTTGTTCCGTAGTTAGTGTTATTAGCGAGATAAACGTTTTCTCCGGGTGCCCCTAAGTCAATATGCGTAGTGCCATAACCGCTGAAGGTACGCACGTCGGCATTGTTGGTAGCTGTAACGGAGATGAGGTATTGGCTCGGACAAGTGGTAGGCAAATCACCTTGTGTATCTACGTTGATATTGAGATTAGCGGTAGCTCCTGCGCTCAGCACGCCGTAGTAGCCTAGGGTATCATACATAGCGCACCAAAGCGGAGCGTTTGCGGCTTGACCGTAGTCCGTTCCCCAACTGCTGTTGGTTGCAACTACAAAAGCGCCCTTTTGTCCACCTGTTTGGTTGTATAGCTTACGCATAGCTAGTGGGTAGCTGTAGGCTTCAATTACGTTGGCTTCGCTGATGCCACCCATTTGCACTTGCATGATTTTTACATCCCAGTTAACACCTGCAATTCCAGTAGCATTGTTTCCTTTAGCACCTATCATGCTACTCACTTGTGTTCCGTGGTTTCCAGTGCTGAGATTATCCGTGTCATTGGTAATGTTCCAACCATCCACATCATCCACGTAACCATTCAAATCGTCGTCAATTCCATTTCCCGCAATTTCATTGGTGTTGATCCAGTGGTTGTCAACGATGTCCACTTGATCCCACTTAGCACCTTGGGTTTCTACTACACATACTACGATATCGTCTCCAGTAGCGGTTGTTCCACCAGTGGTAATATCCCAAGCCAGGTCAGAGTTAATGTCGTGATCGTTGGATTGAACATGGTGCCATTGCAAACCAAAAAAGGCATCGTCGGGTACAGTATTGCGTTCTTCTATAAGGTGGTTCACTTGAGCCACGGATACCCCGTGCAAACGAGAAACGTGTTCTACGGCGGTTTTTGCATCCAACTGTTGAGCGTCGAAACGAACTAACCAAACACGCATTTGTTCGCTGATGAGTCGCTCGATGTGAAAGTCGGGCAGAATGCCATATTGGGCTGAAAATTCGCGTTCTACTTCGTCTGGAGAGATGCCTTTTTCCAATTGAATCAAAATTTGATCATGCACAAAAGCCGCTTGCTGCGCAAAAAAAGCGGGGCTAATACAGACGAAAAGGAGAATTAGAATCTTTTTCATGGTGAACAGTTTCAGAGCAAAAGTGCCTTATTTAAGCCTTCCACAAATGTACTCTTTAGTTTTTCGTACACAATACCATTTGAATAGCGAAAACCCGACCTATTCTTGTAAGTATACCCGGCGCACCCGTTGACTAATAGAGGTCAATATTTCATAAGGAATGGTATCGCAAGCATGGGCAAAATCATGAAGGAGGATTTGTTTCCCAAAAATCTCCACCGGATCGCCCTCTGCACAAGGTATGTGACTGATGTTAACCATGGTCATGTCCATACAAACGTTGCCCACTATTGGCGCGAGGTGGCCATTAATCCACACCTTTCCTTTTCCATTGCTCAAGCTGCGGCGGAGTCCGTCGGCATAGCCTACAGGTATGGTGGCAATGGTCATATCGGCCTGAGCAAAGAAATTTCGGTTGTAACCCACGCTTTCACCAGCCTTGATTTTTTTGATTTGTGAAATGATGGTTTTGAAAGTACCTACGGATTTTAGAAAACGTTGGTCTCCTTCCTTCGCGGTTACACCATACAATCCTACTCCTAAACGCACCATGTCAAACTGTGCTTCCGGAAAACGCTGAATGCCGCCTGTGTTAAGGCAGTGACGAAGAACAGAGTAAGGAAGTTTGTGGCAGATTTGGGTGCTCCATTGATCAAATAGTGCAATTTGGTGCTTCGTAAATTCGTCGTGAACGGGGTTGTCAGTAGAGGTGAGGTGGGTAAAAATAGAAGCCACGTGAAGGGAAATTTCCCCTTCGAGGAGGTCACTTAACCACTGAATGTCTTGCTCCTCAAATCCCAAACGATGCATGCCTGTGTCCAGCTTGAGATGCACCGGGTAGGCTTCGCGCAAGCCACTAGCGCGTAGTGTTTTTAGAAACAGATCGAGCGATTTTCGGCTGTAGAGTTCTGGTTCCAACTTGTGTCGGATCAATGCGCTGAACGAACCCGGTTCTGGATTCATCACCATTATAGGAAGAGAAATACCAGCATTGCGAAGAGATACGCCTTCGTCAGTATAGGCTACCGCTAGATAATCGACTTGATTAAATTGGAGTAAGGAAGAAACTTCATGTGATCCGCTTCCGTAGCCAAATGCTTTTACCATTACCATGAGTTTGGTAGAGCCCGTGACTAGGCTTTTGAAGTAATTCAAGTTGTGCGTGAGGGCATTGAGGTCAACTTCAAGTACGGTTTCATGGCTTTGTTCTTGAAGCATTTCCGTAACGCGCTCAAATCGGAAGGTGCGCGCACCTTTTATCAAAATCAATTGTCGTTGAAAGTGATCAACAGAAAGGGAGGCTAAAAAATCTTCTGTTTGAGCAAAGGTGGTAATGGGTACGTTCCAAGCAAAAGAATGTGTGTGAAACACGTGGCCAATACCCACTAACCGACTTACTTTTTTCGAAACCATCAAAGCATTGATTCGGCTCATCAACTGATCGTTTTCGAGTCCGGTTTCGAGCATATCGGAAAGAATGACCGTTAGCGGCAATCCACTGTGGTTCGTTTGCGCAAAATCGAGCGCTATCTCTAGCGAATACAAATCGCAACTATACGCATCGTTAATGAGCAAAGAATCGTTTCTGCCTGCAATCATTTCCAACCGCATTTCGAGCGGTGTTAAACGCTGCAAGCGATCTTGAATAACGGCAGGCACATAGCCCAAAGCAAAAAGAGTAACGATGCACGTGATGCCATTTTCAATCGAAGCTTCATCGACAAAAGGAAGCTGAAAGGAAGTTGAAATACCATCATGAACAAAGGTGAGTTCGGTATCGCGCACACCTACTTTTTTCTGCACGAGCCAATCTGCTTGGCTAGAAGAGAATGACCACGATATTTTTTCTGAAAAAGAAAAATCGGCTGCGCTTAACGCTTCGGATATGGGTTGGCTATCAGCGGGAAAAATGATTTTTCCGCACTCCTTAAACAGCTGGCATTTTTCGATTGCTTTTTCCTCATACGAATGAAACTCCTCGCTATGAGCATCGCGTAAGTTGGTGATGATACCGATTTGAGGTTGAATAACGGAACGCAAGGCCTCCATTTCACCAGGCATAGAAATTCCGGCTTCAAATATTCCCAGGGTATGAATAGCCTCAAGCCCCCATACAGAGAGCGGAACGCCAATCTGTGAATTATAGCTGCGAGGACTTCGGGCGATTACAAAATCTTCAGCGAGTAAGGAATTGAGCCATTCCTTAACAATCGTTTTTCCGTTGCTTCCAGTAATGCCAATGACAGGTAAACGGAAGCGTTCGCGGTGAAAACGCGCGAGCAGTTGAAGTGCTTCTAAGGTGTTTTTTACTACTAGTACATGCGCGTTGCAAGGCGAAGGAAGAAGATCCGTTGTTTCAACAACTACCGTTTTTACTCCTGCCTCGATCACCTGTTTCAAGTAACGGTGACCATCATTGCGCTGGCTTTTTAATGCAAAAAAAAGAGAACTTTCAGGGGATACCATTTTTCTACTATCGAGCAGCAAATGGCGAATAATGGGATCTTGCTCCGATGCGACCGAAGGCTTGTTTACCCACTCGGCTCGAATGGCAGTTACAATTTCGGAAACCGCGTAGTGAGCCATCATTGGGATTTCGTTTTTTTGTTGGCCATAGCGGCGTTGAAGGCTTCACGCGAAAGGGGTACGTAACTTTCTTTTTCGCCAAGCTGAACCACATTGTCACCCTCACCAATACGGTAGGAGTGATGTGCCAAATTGCCCGTTTGAACGCAAATTGCGTGAACTTTTGTTACAAACTCAGCAATAGCGAGTAAGTGTGGCATTGGCCCAAAAGGTCGGCCCAAATAATCCATATCAAGACCGGCAATAATTACACGGATGCCCATGTTGGCGAGTTGGTTGCACACTTCTGGGAGGCCATCGTCGAAAAATTGGGCCTCATCAATTCCTACTACTTCTACATCGCTGGCGAGCAGTAGCAATTGAGAAGAATGCTGAATGGGAGTAGAGGTGATAGCGGTAGCATCGTGGCTAACTACTTCAGTATCGCTGTAGCGAATATCAATCGCAGGTTTGAAGATTTCCACCTTCATTTTAGCAAATTGGGCACGCTTCATCCTACGGATCAGTTCTTCGGTTTTTCCCGAAAACATAGATCCACAGATGACTTCTATCCACCCGTGACGACGGCCGCGATTGATGTTGTTTTCTAAAAACATAGTACGGTTCCAAAAATAGCCCTAAACAGGCCTTTTGCCCAAAGAAGAATTGGAGAAAGGAAAATTTCCAGGATTTTGTACGTTTGCACCCTTATTATTTGATAGGATCATGGGTAGGATATTTGAAAAGCGCAAGCACAAGATGTTTGCTAGATACGATAAGATGGCAAAAGCCTTTACGCGTATCGGTAAAGAGATAGCGATGGCCGTGAAAGCTGGCGGGCCCGATCCGGCTTATAATCCTCGTTTGCGTCAAACGATTGCCAACGCGAAAGGAGTAAACATGCCAAAGGATCGTGTGGAGGCAGCTATTAAGCGTGCCGTAAGCAAAGATTCAAGCAACTATGAAGAGGTAGCGTATGAGGGTTATGGTCCTTATGGCGTTCCCATTTTTGTGGAAACGGCTACAGACAATCCCACACGTACCGTAGCGAATATTCGTTTGTACTTTAACCGAGCAGGTGGAGCCTTAGGTAACTCTGGTTCGTTGAGTTTTATTTTTGAGCGCAAAGGCGTTTTTCGCATTGCTGCTGAGAATGTACCTAACCTCGATGAGTTAGAATTGGAACTGATCGATGCCGGTTTGGAAAGCATCGAAAAAGAAGAGAACGAGGTGATTTTGTACACCGCATTTGGAGATTTCGGCAACATGCAGAAGGCTCTCGAAGACCGCGGCATTCCAACCACAAAAGCAGGTTTGGAAAGAATCCCCAATTCATTTGCTGAAATAACAGAAGAGCAAATGGATGAAATTCTCGAGCTCGTAGAGAAGATTGAAGAAGATGACGATGTTCAAGCTGTTTATCACAACTTGAGATAAAACGAAAAACCGCCACTCGGCGGTTTTTTTTTGACCGAAAAGTTCGGTTGATGCTCTTTCTATTTCGTAACTTTGATAGTATCATATGATACTATCATTATGTCGGTAAAAAATAACCCGCCATTTCACATTACTCCTCGAATAATGGAGTTGGTAGCGCACGTCTCCGAGAAATTGGGGGCCGTACAGGCGAATCATTTGTACAAACCACCCACCGAGCTCCGAAAGAAAAATAGAATCAAAACCATAAAATTTTCCCTAGAAATCGAGGGCAATTCTCTTTCTCTCGAACAGGTAACAGCACTTATGGACCACAAAAGAGTGCTCGCACCGAAAAAGGATATAGTGGAAGTGCGAAATGCCATCAAAGTGTACGAGCAATTGGAGGACTTTGATCCTTTTAAACGCAAGGATTTCGAAAGAGCGCACGGCTTATTGATGAAAGGACTACTGGCTGACGCTGGCCAATTGAGAAGAGGGAATGTAGGAATAGTGAAAGGTTCGAAAATAGAACATCTGGCGCCATCAGGTGCTATAGTAAATGGC
Source organism: Bacteroidota bacterium (assembly GCA_039798265.1). GTDB lineage: Bacteria > Bacteroidota > Bacteroidia > Flavobacteriales_D > Sanyastnellaceae > JBDKGH01. Next base: position 52,688 of record JBDKGH010000027.1, read on the forward strand.
TTGCTGAAGGATCTTTTTCAGTATTTAAAAAGCAGCGAAGATCTTATTTTGATTAAGAGTTGTGTATTTCATTATGAGTTAGAGTTTATTCATCCTTTTACCGATGGAAACGGCCGAATGGGAAGGCTTTGGCAAACATTGATACTGATGAGTCAATACTCCGTATTTGAGTATTTACCCATCGAACAGTTGATCAAAAAAAGGCAATCCGAATATTATTTGAAATTGGCTGAATCCGATAAGAAAGGACATTCCACGCCGTTTGTCGAATTCATGTTATCCTTTATTCTGGAGGCCTTGGGCGAATTATTATCTGCGCAAAATCGATCGTTGCAGGTGAGTGAACGAATGGAACTGTTTAAATCGAAAGTTGGAGAGGATCTTTTTTCACGAAAGACCTATTTGGGTTTTTTCAAAAATATATCAGCCCCCACCGCAAGCCGCGACCTGAAATGGGCTTTTGATCAAGAAATAATAGAGCGAGTAGGGACAAAGCGTTTGACGGTGTATCGTTTTATTTCCGAGTAAACAGACCAACGATCTGTTCGATCATCCATCAATTTTACCTTTATTTGTGCATGACAAGTTCTTATCGATTTCTGTGGGCAGTTTTTTTTGTGCTGTCCTTATTTTCTTGTAAAAAAGAAGCGGGCGAAGGAGGCTTAGCTTCCATCAAAGGGCATGTATCGAAAGATATTCGCTTAGTGCTCACCAATCCTGCCAGCTATCAATATTCTGTAGATGCAGCTGACTACGATGTATTCATTCGCTATGGCGATAATGTTTCTCCTGATGATCGGGTGTGGACAAATTATGAAGGCGATTTTGAATTCATGAACCTTCGAAAGGGATCTTACACCATCTATGTGTACAGCAGAGATACCACGGGAATTTCAGGAGTGGATCCAGAGCGCATGGTGATCAAACAAACGGTAGAATTAACCGAACGCGATCAAGAATTGGTATTACCAGATTTTGTTGTGTATGAACAGCCTTAAGCGCATATTGTTTGTTTTAACCTTGTTCACACAAGTGCCTGCAGTAGCTCAGTATTATAAAGACGCTGGCGCTTGGTTGGGTGCTTCGGTGAGTTATCCGCTTTCTAAAAAATTGGAATTAGGGATAGCACCAGAATGTCGGTTAGATGAAAACATGAGCCGGGTGCGAGGGCTATTTGCAGATGTGGGAGGCAAATACAAATTAACCGATTTTCTTTCTGTTGTTGCTGAGTATCGCGGAGGTATTCGCCGGTCTAACGAACTCTACACAGGCCGTCACCGGCTGTCCATAGGCTTAGCGCTGAAATATGATTGGCATGACTTTACCTTCACATCGCTTACACGCAATCAAGTAGCTCCGTCATTAGCGAGTGGTGATGGCGATGTGGATGTACAATCGACCATTCGGCAGCGATTATCTGTGAAGTATAAAGGATTGAAAAAAATAGATTTGTCCTATTCGTATGAGTGGTTTTTGGATGGCTACACGCGGTCATTTACCAATTGGAGAACAGTACTCTCAGCCGATTATAAATTGTCGAAGCGAAAACTCATTTCGGTGGGTTATATGATCCAGCAGGATCGGTCGTCAGGTGATCTCGATTTTGTGCTGCAAGCCTCTTATAAATGGGAGTTAAAAAGTGGTCGAAAAAAAGACCAGACCAAGTCGCCCTCCCAACCTTAAAGGATGTGTACATTTGCACCGTCTAAAAAACAAATTCCTTCAATTCGGTGAAAAAACAAATCTCATCCGCCCTTATCTCAGTATTTGATAAGGATGGCCTTGCCCCTATTGTCCAAAAAATGCACGAACTCGGTATCGTAATGTACAGCACCGGCGGTACACAAGACTTTATCGAAAAAATGGGCTTGCCTGTTGTGGCCGTTGAAGATTTGACCGGATATCCAAGCATTTTGGGTGGTCGTGTGAAAACATTACACCCGAAAGTTTTCGGAGGTATTCTCAATCGCCGAGAGGATAGTGGAGATCAAGCGCAAGTAGCGGAATTCGAAATTCCGAATATTGATTGCGTGGTGGTGGATTTATACCCCTTCGAAAAGACAGTAGCTTCTGGAGCTTCACACGAAGACATCATTGAGAAAATTGATATCGGCGGCATTTCACTCATTCGTGGAGCTGCGAAAAATTATACCGACGTTGTTATTGTTCCTTCCAAAAATCAATATGCTGATTTGTTGCACATTTTAAGTGAGCAAGCAGGTGTTTCTACGGAAGATCAGCGCAAAGCCTTAGCTAAAGCAGCATTCGACGTGAGCTCTCATTATGATGGAGCAATTTATAACTACTTTTTAGGAGAAAATACGGGCAGCTTAAAAGTGAGCGTGTCTCAGCATCAAGTATTGCGTTACGGCGAAAACCCTCATCAAAAAGGAATTTTCTATGGCGATCTCGAGGCGCTTTTTTCTAAACTAAATGGAAAAGAGTTGAGCTATAATAACCTGTTGGATGTAGATGCCGCAGTTCAACTCATCGATGAATTCAAACATGACGCTCCAACATTTGCGATTTTAAAACACAACAACGCTTGTGGATTGGCCACGCGCGCTACGATTGCCGAAGCTTATTTAGCGGCGTTAGCGGGTGATCCTACATCTGCTTTCGGCGGTGTGTTGATTGCCAATACTACTATCGACACCGAAGCGGCTAATCACATTCATGAATTGTTCTGTGAAGTGATCATTGCCCCTGCTTATAGCGATGAAGCGGTGGAGATACTCAAACAAAAAGTAAATCGAATTATCCTTCAACGAAAGGAAGTCACCTTGCCGAAGACACAAATTCGCACACTGTTGAATGGTGTTTTGTTTCAGGACAAAGACTTGAAAACAGAAGTAACCGAAGATCTTCGGTTGGTTACTACCACCGATGCTGATGATGCGGTGAAAAAGGACTTGATCTTTGCGAACAAGTTGGTAAAACACACGAAGAGCAATACCATTGTTTTTGCCAAAAACGGACAGCTGATAGCCAGCGGTACCGGTCAAACATCGCGCGTTGATGCACTTCGACAAGCAGTAGAAAAGGCGCACTCCTTTCACTTCGATTTGAATGGGGCAGTAATGGCGAGCGATGCATTTTTCCCATTTCCTGATTGTGTGGAATTGGCATTTAATGCGGGCGTTAGGGCGGTGGTACAACCTGGTGGAAGTATCAAAGATCAATTGTCCATTGACTATTGCAACGCAAATGGCATGGCTATGTTCATGACTGGCACACGTCACTTCCGTCACTAAGCAACTGCGCATAGACAAGAGATTTTTTTCTTATTCTTGTCCTATGAAGTTAGCGAAATTTTTATCTCTTACTATCCTGCTTTCGGTAGGATCTTATTCTTTTGCTCAAACCGCAGAGGTGTATGGAACCATTACCGATGCCGTTACCCATGAAGCATTGATTGCCATGGTGCGGGCGGGCGATAAAGGTGCAAGTGCAGATCTAGAGGGAAAGTATTCGATCACCATGCCAGTAGGCACTTATACCTTCGAAGTAAAGTACATAGGATACGCCACAATTCAAAAGTCAATCACACTGAAGGCTGGCGAATCGTTGCTGTGGGACATTGCTATGGAACCCATGTCCAACGACTTTCGTGTAGTAGTAATCTCCGCGGGTAAGTATGAGCAAGATGCAGGTGAAGTAACCGTGAGCATGGAGGTAATTAAGCCCAAGTTGTTTGAAGATAAAAACATTGCGAGTGTAGAAGAAGGTTTGCAGCAAGCTCCTGGTGTAGCTATTGTGGATGATGAACCACAAATTCGCAGTGGCAGTGGCTACAGTTTTGGTGCGGGGAGCAGGGTGCAAGTTTTGATTGACGATCTTCCCGTTTTAAGTGGTGACGCCGGCAAACCGAGCTGGGGATTTTTACCCATGGAAAACATCTCACAGGTAGAAATTATCAAAGGTGCAAGTAGCGTTCTTTATGGTAGCTCGGCATTAAGTGGTGTGATCAATTTTCGCACGGCTTATCCAACACTTACACCTACCGTTAAACTACAAGCATGGCAAGGAATGTATTCCAATCCAGCGGATAAGGCTGCACGGTATTGGGGAAGAAACAACTTAAAAAGTGGTCTCAACTTTTTATATTCCAAACAATATGGAAATGTAGATTTAGTGCTCGGCACGAGTTTGCAAGCGGATGAAGGTCACTTGGGGCCAGTGAAAGATAGTCTAGGCAATTTTGATACGGGCGCTTTCAATCCGATGAATGTAACGCGTTATGATGGAGAAAATCGCGCGCGAGTGAGTATGAATCTACGCGTGCGTTCGAAAAAAATAAAAGGACTTAATTACGGTGTCAATGGCATTTTTTCTCAAGGCACTTCATACGCCACGCTGATTTGGGAAAATGATAGTACAGGGCTCTACAGTGCTTATGATGGCAGCGCCACGAAGACCATTCAAACCTTAACTACACTCGATCCTTTTGCCATTTATTATGGTAAAAAAGGAGCAAAACATTCGTTGCGCACAAGATGGCAATCCCTCGATAATAATAACGACAACAATCAAGGAAATTTCAGCGACGTACTCTACGGCGAATACCAATATCAGCAGGACTGGGCATCATTGGGCGTTGAACATTTTATAACCACTGCAGGAGTAGTGGTGGTAGATACAAAAGCGCGCGGTGAACTGTTTACAGGAGGTAATCCCGATGGAAGAAATACAGCAGGAAATAGAGCGATTTTTCTTCAGTTGGATAAAAAGTTTTTTAATCGACTCAACCTATCAGCCGGTGTACGTTATGAAGAGTTCAATATCAATTCTGAAACACAAGGCAAGCCCGTGTTTCGGGCAGGGGCTAACTATAAAGTCGGAAAAGCAACCTTCTTCCGCGCATCATACGGCGAAGGATTTCGCTTCCCTTCTATAGCCGAAAAATTCATTGTTACTTCTTTAGGTGCGGTGAAGGTTTACGCCAATCCGGACATCAAAGCGGAAACGTCATACAACGCTGAATTGGGGATTAAACAAGGATTTAAAATAGGCTCTGTAATGGGCTTTGCAGATGTAGCGGTGTTTCAGCAGGAGTTTAAAAATTTCATTGAGTTCACCTTTGGTCAATGGAATCCTAATCCCACATTTGACAACATGCTTGGACTTGGATTTAAAAGTGTCAATACCGGCGGAGCTCGCGTGCGCGGTGTAGATTTTTCTTTGATGGGAGAAGCAAAATGGAATAAATCATCCGTTCAGTTTTTGGCAGGCTATACTTACACGCAACCCATCAGCACTACACCTGATCAGGTATATGCCACAGCACCTGTGAACGCCAGCAATCCTTTTTTGCTGAGAGATTTTGCGAATGCCACATTCGCCTCCACAAGTTCTGATCCTACCAACAACATTTTGAAATATCGCTTACAGCATTTGATTCGTGTAGATGTTGGAGCCACATTTGGATCGTGGAGCATAGGAGCTAGCGTGCGTGCGAACAGTCACATGCAGAACATCGATGGGGCATTTGAAACCTTGGAAAAGGAGTTCCCATCCATTTTTAACCCCGGTATAATTCGATGGCGAGCTGAGCATAAAAAAGGTGATTTTGTGATAGACGCGCGCTTTGGGTATAACATCAATGCACAGCACAAAGTAGCGATTGTAGCGAGCAATATTTTGAACCGGGTTTATGCCATTCGTCCGTTGGCTTTAGAAGATAGTCGCCTTGTACTTGTGCAGTATTCTTTTTCTTTGCACCCATGAGAAGAGTAGTAGGCATTATACCTGCCCGATATGGTAGTACGCGTTTTCCTGGTAAACCCTTGGTGGATATCGGTGGAAAAACGATGATCATGCGAGTAGTTGAGCGAGCTCAAAGTTGCGCGCACTTGTGTGATGTGATAGTGGCCACTGATGATCAACGAATATATGATCATGTAAAGTCGCATGGAGCTAAGGTGGTAATGACCTCATCAGATCATCCTAGTGGCACCGATAGATGTCTGGAGGCGTATGAAAAATGGGGCGGTACTGCAGAAGCAGTTTTGAATATCCAGGGCGATGAACCCTTTGTAGCTGCAGAGCAGCTATCGGCACTGGTAGAATTGATGCAAAATCCGGAAGTAGAAATTGCGACCTTGGCCAAACGAATAGAAGAAGAAACGGTTTTGTTTGACCCCAATAAAGTGAAAGTTGTTTTTTCAGAAAGTGGGAGAGCGCTTTATTTCAGCCGACAAGCCATTCCATTTCAAAAGTCAGCGCCACCAACCGAGTGGATGCAGCATCATGCTTACTACAAACACATAGGCCTCTATGCCTATCAATTGGAAACCTTGAAGTCCATCTGCACGCTTTCGCCTTCTCCTTTAGAAAAAATGGAAAGCTTGGAGCAGTTGCGTTGGTTAGAAAACGGTCGCCTCATTTATGTGGCAAAAACCACGGTAGAAACCCCGGCAATTGATTCGCCAGCAGATCTTGAGGCACTCCTACGTAATGGCTTGGTTTCGTGAGGATTTTCTGCCTTGGCTTGAAGTAACGCACAAAATTTTGTTGAAAAGTACGCGTTTCCATGGAAGCGCTTTTTGAAATCCGTATCTTTGCAACGATATGCGTATTGAAACCTTCATAACTAGCTTGTTATACGAACACGATTGTGTTATCGTCCCCGGATTCGGAGGATTGGTAGCCAATTATCGTGGCGCTCGACTAAGCAAAGTGACGCACGTGGTAAAACCACCAAGTAAGCATGTAGGGTTCAATCGTCATCTTACGCACAACGATGGACTGTTGGCTGGCCATATTTCGAACATGATGGGCATTGGTTATCACGAAGCCATCGCTCACATTGAGGAGCAAGTATCCCAAGCATTGCATTTGTTGAACAACAATGAACGCCTCAATTGGGCGGGTATTGGTATTTTCTTCAAAGACCGCAATGGTCAATTGCAATTCATTCCAGAAGAACAAACCAACTTCCTATTGGAGAGTTATGGTTTGACGGCTATTCAGCTGCATCCTATTGCTCGAGAAATAAAAGACACACCTGTAGTAGAAATGCCAGCTCCTGTGGCTAAGCCTGCTAGTAATTGGGTGTGGAAAGCAGCCGTAGCAGCGGCTATTCCAGTGGTGGCCATCAGTGCATGGTGGATGATTGGACATAAAAATACAGGCAATTTTTCCTTCGCAGATTTAAATCCACTTCGTTCATTCAAGATGGAATCGAATTATGCGCCAATGGAAATAGAGACCGCCTCTTTTGCTTTGGATGTGAATTCGGGCTTAGAGAAATTGCGTGAATCGAAACCCGAACTGGTAGAAGTGAAATATAATTTTCTCACCGAATCAGAGGATGAAAACGGGATTCGTATCAAATTTGAAAATACAGCAGCAGCCGTTTCTACAGCAACCAAGACAACGGAGGTAAAAACGAAAACCTTGCGTTATGAAATCATTGGTGGCGCTTTTGCGGTGAAAGAAAATGCGGAGAATTTTTTAGCTCAGTTAAAAGCGAAAGGATATCCTGCAACGATGGCTGGAAAACGAGGTCAGCTTTATTTGGTGGCCTACGGTGCTTATGAAACAGAAAACGCAGCGCGCGATGCTATGAAAAGCATTAAAGCACAAGATGCGCATGCTTGGTTGAAGCAATAAGCTGTTAAGAAATTCCCCTTTTGTATTCGTTTTACAACCGTACTTTAGTCGGCTAATTGTTTTATTACCCTATGTCTTCAGCACCTATTCGCAACATCATCTTTGACTTTGGTGGTGTATTATTTGAAATCGATTATCACTTACCCGTAAAGGCCTTTAATGAGTTAGGATTCGAAGATTTTGCTTCCATCTACACACAAGCCGCACAATCGGAGATCTTTGATCGATTGGAAACGGGAAAAATAGCCAACGAAGAATTCATGACATACATTCACTCGTTTGTACCGCAAGCTACACGAGCTCAGGTAGATGATGCATGGAATTCGATATTACTGCGATTGATGCCAGAAAAAGTGGCCTATGTGCAGCAGTTGCGCAATCAGGGATTCCGCACATTTATGCTGAGTAATACCAATGCGATACACGTGGCGGAGTTTGAAAAAATGATCGAATCGTCCATGGGCCTAGAGGAGTTTAGAAAAGCATTTGAGAAGGTTTATTACAGCAATGTTATCGGTATAAAGAAACCCTACCCCGAAACCTATCTTCAAGTATGCGCATGGAATGAGTTAGATCCCGCCGAAACGCTGTTCATCGATGACTCCATTCAGCATGTAGTGGGCGCTGAAAAAGCAGGCCTTCATACGTTGCACCTCTTACCCGGACAGGATCTGGCTTCTGTGGTGGATCAAAAAATTCAAGATTCGAGAAGGTAATTCAGTAGCAATGGTTTATAACCTATGGGTTTTTTTAAGTAGTTGAAAAAACTCCTGTTATACATTCGTGCCAATTAATGGCTTAAGCTAATGAAAACGCGGCTACTACTACCCATATTGGCATTGTGCTCATGTGGACTCACTTCTTGTTCATCAAATGAAACTTCTCAAAAAAGTATGACATCAAATCCTCCTATAGCGAAAAAAGAACCACATGAAATAACCATGCACGGTGATACCCGCATTGATAATTATTATTGGATGCGGCTGAGCGATGAGCAAAAAAATGCTGAGCATCCCGATGCACAAACCATAGCAGTTACCGATTATTTGAAGGCCGAGAATGCCTACACAAAATCGGTGTTGGCTCATACCGAAGCCTTTCAAGCCAAGTTGTTTGAAGAGATGAAGGGTAGGATAAAAGAAACGGATCAAAGTGTGCCTGTAAAGGACAATGGATATTGGTATTATACTCGTTTTGAGCAAGGACAAGACTATGCTTACTACTGCCGGAAAAAGGAAAGTTTAGAAACGGGTAAAGAAGAAATGCTGGTAGATGGTCCTGCCATGGCAAAGGGTAAAAACTATTGGGCCTTGGGTGGATATACCGTGAGTGAAGACAACACCAAAATGGTGTTTGGTGTGGATGAGGTAAGCCGACGCATTTATACCTTGTTCATCAAGGATTTGATAACGGGTGAAGTAATGGCGGAGAAGCTAGAAGGCACTTCGGGCGGTGCTACTTGGGCTTCGGATAACAAAACTATCTTTTATGTAAAAAAGGATCCCAACACCCTTCGCGACAATCAAGTGTGGCGTCATACCATTGGCACTGATCAGTCAAAAGATGTGTTGGTGTTTGAAGAACGCGACGAAGAGTTTTCGTGCTTTGTTTACAAAACCAAAAGCCGCAAATTTTTGGTAATTGGAAGCAATCAAACCTTGAGTAATGAGTACCGTGTTTTAGAGGCCAATCAACCAGAAGGCAACTTCCGCATCATTCAACCACGTGAGCGTAATTTGGAATACAGTATCGATCATTATGGCGATCGGTTTTACATAGTAACCAATTACAATGCAAAAAATTTCCGCCTCATGGATTGTCCGTTGAACGCTACTTCTAAAGAAAATTGGAAAGAAGTGATCGCACACCGGGATGATGTATTGTTGGAAGGTATAGAAATATTCAAAGACTACTTGGTAGTAGATGAGCGTAAAAACGGCTTGACCCAATTGCGCATTATGCGTTGGGATAAAAAGGGAGAGTATTACATGGAATTTCAGGATCCTGCTTATGCTGCTGGCGTAGGCGCAAATCCTGACTTCAACACAGAGATACTCCGTTATGGATATTCCTCATTGACTACACCTTCGAGTACCTATGACTTTAATATGGTAACGAAGGAACGTCGCTTGTTGAAACAACAGGAAATAGTGGGCGGTTATGATGCGAATAACTACACCAGTGAACGTTTGTATGCGACAGCCGCAGATGGAACAAAAGTTCCTATTTCATTGGTGTATAAAAAAGGATTTAACCGCAATGGAAAAGCCCCATTGTTGCTTTACGCTTACGGTAGCTATGGCTACAGCATCGATGCAACCTTTAGCTCTAGTCGCCTATCGCTTCTAGATAGAGGATTTGTATTTGCCATAGCACACATTCGCGGCGGTCAAGAGATGGGTCGCCAATGGTACGAAGACGGAAAATTGTTGAAGAAGAAAAATACGTTTTCTGATTTTATTGATTGTGCCAAGCACCTGTGCAATGAAAAGTACACCTCTCCAGAGTCTATTTTCGCCATGGGTGGAAGTGCTGGAGGCTTGTTAATGGGCGCTATCGCCAACATGGCCCCACAACAGTTTAAGGGTATTGTTTCAGCGGTTCCGTTCGTGGATGTAGTAACCACTATGCTCGATGAAACTATTCCTTTGACCACCTTCGAGTTCGATGAGTGGGGTAATCCAAAAGACAGCACATACTATCAGTACATGAAGAGTTATTCGCCTTATGATAACATTGAGGCGAAGGATTATCCGAACATCTTAGTGACTACCGGTTATTGGGACAGTCAAGTGCAGTATTGGGAGCCGGCCAAGTATATTGCGAAAATGCGTGATATGAAGACGGACAAGAATTTACTTCTATTCTGGGTAAACATGGATGCGGGTCATGGAGGTAAATCAGGGCGCTTCGAATCATTGAAGGAAGTGGCCTTAGAGTATGCCTTTATGATGGATTTGGTGGGGATCCGGGAATAAGAGAAAAGAGATAGATGAAAAGGGATGTTTCGTGAAAGAGACATCCCTTTTTTTGTTATGTGATTTTATTCGGTATCGTCATATATGCTATCAAATGGAACAGACCTTATAGGTCTAAGACCTATAAGGTCTTTACCTAATTTTTTTTGACAAATGCAAATTTTTCTTATTCAGCCACTCATCTACTTTTTCAATGCTTTATGCATTCCCTTTTGAATAAGGTGCACATATATGAAAAAAGGGCCCTCTCGGCAAAGCAAAGAGGACCCCTTTTTTCAAATCGAAGAGAGAGTTTCGTGGATGATTATTTTTGGAATTTACCAGTTAGTAGTACTTCGGTCTCATTCCAGATCCTAAAGGTGTAACTTCCTACAGCGAGGTTCGATATATTCATGTGAACCAACTGTGAGCTATTTCCTTTTTCTTGCATAACACGTTGTCCTACGGCGTTGTACAAATCAATGGTGTACTTGGCGGCTGAAGCTTCGTGGAAAGAGAACCAAATACCATCCGCATTTTGTAACCAAGTTACCGCATCTGGATTGTTCGTTTCATCTACTCCAACTGTGGATGATGCGTTTAGTGTAATTGTTCCTAAGCTAGCGCAATTGCTGTTAGAGGCGGTTACTTCCACTACATATTCACCTTCCGAACTGATCGGTAGATTGATGTGTTCACCTTCTCCAAACTCAGTTCCATTTACCATCCAATAATATCCATCGGCATTGGCTGATAGAGCGGTAATGGGCACCTCTACTGTTTCGCCTTCTGCTACTACAATTTCCAAACTCGGGGTGTACACTTCCACCGCAATGGTGTTAGGGTCAACCAGCGCAATAGGTAGTATTTGCGTTTCGCAGGTATTCTGCACAGTCAATGAATACTGACCAGCAGTTAATTGGTCAAAAGACAATTCTGGTTCTGCTGATTCACCATTGGTGATTACTACTCCTAACGCATTGCGAAGGGTGTATTGATAGGTAAATGCATTTTCAAGGGTAACATCAACGTGACCTGTATTTCCTAGGTTACACAGTGGTGCCAAGTGATTTTCGAGCAACTGCACTGGAAGTGGATCGGCGATTTGAACGGTAGTGGATACGGGTTCGCAACCATCCAATACACTTTCCATAGTGATGGTATAGATGCCTTCATCCACACCTTCAATTAATGAAGATCCCGAGCCACTGAGCAACTCAAGGCCCATTTCAGACACCATGCTCCAATTCCACCCGGCTTCAGGCGCTTGAATATCGATGATGGCATCAGCACTTCCGTTACAGCCAGGGTTAGTGGAGTTTACGTGAACAGGAGCACCAATTCGAATGATCATTCGGTTGCCTGTATATGGCGCTGAAGTAGAAACGGTAAAGGTAAGATTTGGCTCTACTACACGTGTTACTCCGCTTACCACATCTTCAATGGTAACACAAGCTCCGAGAGGAATGTTTTGCATTTCATCAATGCTAAACAAATAGTTGCCGGCACCGGGCATATCTACATAAACAGGAACGGAAAGTGTTTCTGTAATTTGTGCACGCGCATCGAGCGTAAGCTTTTGTAGATCCGGTGTGAGCATCGCAATTTCTGGAGCACTTGCTACAGGGCTTTCCCATTTTTGAGTATCGAAGTTTTCATCGAAGTCATTCGTTGCACCATCCACAAAGGCGAGCACGGCCTCATCACGCAATCCTGATTTTGAAACAGAGAGGCGGATGAATTGAGATTCTTGTTCTGAGCGAACGAATGAAGAACCATTACCTACTTTATCTGACTCGCTAAAAGTGATGCTTTGACCAGGAGCTGTAGCCTGAACAAAGAAACCTTGGCTATGTGGCATAAAACGACCCGCTGTTCCTACACCACTGTTGGCGTTGTAAGAGCGGTAGTTTCCGCTTGGTGTGTGGTACACATAGTAGGTACCATTACCGCTACCGAAGCTTCCACTATTGTTGCATACGGATTGCCAGTCAACATAAGATGGATAAAGATTGGTAACCAAATTCCAACCATCAGGATCGTTATATCCTACGCCAGAAGTGTAGTCGTTATAGCTCAACGGAATGTTTACTGTTCCTTTATTGAAGCTACCCGTTGTATTGATCAATTGTGAGTTGGCATTCATGTAAAGAATGTAGCCTTTTCCATTGTCGAGTGTGTTGGTTACGTTCGTAGCACCCACCCAACCATCGTTACGGCCTCCTGTGGCAGCTTCATTATAGGTATACACGCTATTAAAGGAATAGGTTGGATAGTCACTACCCGGGAAACCAGTGGTTATGATATCATCGTTCCAATTAGCTAAGGTTTGGTTGAGAATAGGACTTCCCACGTATACCCAATAGCTTGGACCGGTTGGAATGTAACGCTGCAGAGTTATGTTACCGTTTACGTTTGCGCCTGTCGCAATAGGTCCAATAGAACCGTCGCCACTAGCGCTAGATAATACAGTAAGGTTGTTGTTCGTATTGAAAGTACCTCTGTTAGTGGTCAATTGTCCAAATAATTCGGCAGGAACCGTAAGACTAACTCCAGCGGTGTTTTCAATTACTACATCTTTGAATCGGCTTAAACTCGAACCGCCGATTGTTTGAGCGGCCACTCCTCTAAAATACACAGTACCTGTGCCGGCTTCAAATGTGCCATTGTTGGTCCAGTTGCCATGTACTTCAATAAGGTTTGAACCGAGTCGAAATGTTCCACCTGAATTAATTTGGAAATTGTTACAGGACCAAATAGCATTGTGGTTGACCTCGTGGCCATTTTGCACGATGAAGGTAGTGTACCGGTTAGGGACTACAGTTACAGGTGTCCCTACAGGAGCTTGGGCCCAAATAGCTGTGCCAGAGTTTCCAGTAGCTTGACTGTAGAAAATAGTTTGGCAGCTGGATTGGGTGATGGTTATATCATCAATCAAGCACTGTCCACTGCGAGCAGAAACGTAATTATAACGAACACCGAAATAATCGAAGTGAGAAAAATCTGTATTAGTAGCAGTACCCTGTGTAGTGACAGCCGCGAAATCACCATTCAAATCCACCTTTAGTGTCCAGAGACCAACATCAGTTCGGGTGACTTCAAAGGCCACATTATCATGGTTCCAGTTCCAGTCGAGGGTAGTAGTGATTAAGGCGGTAGAAAGGTTACCGTTTGTAACTTTCCAAAGGGTGATGATGTCAGGATCTCCGCTTGCACCGGAGACTTGGTTTACGCCCACGGCATATCCATTTGCACTAAACGGGTTAGGATTATCAGCACACAGCATGAACACCATTTTAGTATTCGAGGTAGGCTCCCAAAAATCCGTACCCATCAAGAACTTCCAAGTAGTAGTGCTACCATCTAGATCACCATCCGTAATCGGATAGCTCGCATAAGAGGTCCCACTTGTACCTGTATTGACGTGTCTTAAACTTAAACTGCCGCTGAGTGGCATGGTATTGCTAGTGTTCCAAGCATTGGCACTCGGGAACACCCATCCTGTATTGCCACCACTTTCAAAGTTAGAGGTGAAAAGTGTTGTACTGATTCCATCGTTATCTGTTCTACCCAATGCAAAGGCGGTATTTGCGCCTAATTGTGTTGCACTACCACCTGACACCCAAGTTAATCCAAGGGTATAGTTTTCTGGATCATTACAAATGATGTTATCGAGAATAGTGAGTGTACAGTTTACAGGAGCGGAGCTACCAGCAGGGAAGGTGATATTCTGCGACGTGAAGTTGTTCAAAGAAGCGGATGTGCCTGATGTTAATGTGACACGAGCAACACAAGCTACCGTAGCACTTGGATTGGCAATATTTACTTGTACGTTATAGGTGCCTGCAGTTTCACTAACAGTACCGCTAGTACTGTTGAAGCTCAACGTAGTGTTTAAACCAGAAGATCGGAAGCCAATGTTGTCAAATTCTGCGGCATTTCGAGCGCTACCTGAAGTAGTATAACGACATACAAAGCCAAAGTGTCCGCTACCAGAAACACTATAGAGGCTGTTGGTAACTGATCCATGGTTTACTGTCGAAGCGGTAAAGGGGCATGCCTGTGCTGTCGCACCAGCTCCATTTGCTGTAGGCAAGGTAGAGGTGAAAAGGGTCCATGAGTATTGATCATCACGCCTTACGTAAACACAGAATCCAATATCCGTAAGGTTATTGGTGATTTGTGCTGAGCTCATTATAGTAGTTGCAACCCCATTAGTAACTACTTGCAGATCAATTTGGTCGCCGCCAGTATCATCGCCAATGAGCAAACGATAGCCATCCACAGTAGCGCTCGTCAGGTTGGCTTCATTGGCGAATAGCCAAATTGCTACTTGGTTACTGAGGGTGAAACTTTGTGCCCTACGTCCAATCCAGAATCCCCATTCGTTAGTGGCCATATAGTCATTAACGGGTGTGCTGATATAGTCATTACCACCTGATGATGGACCGTTTAGTCGCAACGTTTGGGAGTTGGTAAATCCAGCCGCCGCATCAGAGCTCGTTGTTATCTGATAGCTACTTGTGGTACCAACCCAAACGGGATTGGCTGTGATATTGGCATCCGTGAATGTATCTAACATTCTGAAATCGAATGTGAATCGATACGGTGTAGTATTACCATCATTTGCAGCAGTGCCACATCCGGTGCTGCTTCCAGTGGCACCTGTATAGGTCCAGGAGATTTCCAACACATAAACTCCAGGATCAGAAAGCCCAGATAATAAATTGATGTTGGTGTTCGTAGCTAAGTTGTAAAACTCAGTAGAACCAGCAGGGTCCACGAAATTGGTAAGTGCTAGGGTACTCCATGCCGGTGCAGTGCCGCACTGGGAATAAACGCGATAGCGAACATTACCTGTACAGGTATTATCGTTACTAGCAACGGTTGACCGTACTTCTCCATTCAATATAGCCAAAGTTCCATTAGCAGCGAATCGCCCAAGGTATTGGTTATTGATGGTGGTGTAGCCCAGGGTGTTGAAGGCCCCGGCATAGTTGGTGGTTGTCCCACCGTTGTTGATGGTGACAGCAGTTTGCGTGACATTCCATGCGGCGAGGCTTGGTAAAGACAACAGCATACCGATTACCACCACAAATGAAGCAGCATAGCTTTTCATTGTGAAAATAGATTGGTGTTTAAAGTGTTCGTTTTCTCGGGTTATTAATCCCGGCGTTCGAATGGTATTTAAGCTGTTGCTACCGAGGCAGCGGATTCTTTAACGGTGGCTAGGTCCGTAAAGTTTCAAAAATGTGGCGCGAAAGTATAACTGAAAAGCCCCGCTGCAGGCACAGCGGGGCTTGAGAGGGGTTTCTAAGGGTATTAAAAGATCAATTTTCCAGATTTTAGATTTTCTGATCCTTTGTTTATGTGGAAAGTGTAAACTCCTTGAGCAAAGTCGGTTATGTTAAGTTCAATCACCTGCTTACTAGAGTGGGTGATTTCTTTCACCAACTTTCCAGTGGAGGTATAAATCGAAACGGTGCACTGTGAAGCAGATACACCATTGAATTGGAACTGCACAGACTCACCTGTTTGAACTAAGGTGATATTATCTTCTGATGACACTTCTTCGGTTCCAACAGTGATAGTGGCATTGACAGTGGCGGTAACAGTTGCTGAACAAGAGGCGTTCGAAGCAGTTGCTACAATTTCATAGCTGCCCGCTTCACTAATGGTAGTTGCGATCGCACTGCCTGTTCCTGCCTCAACGGTGTTCACAGTCCATGTGATCATCTCTGCAGTAGGAGCGTCCACTTCAGCTATTACTTGCACACTGGCTCCTTCTTCAAAGCTTACGTTGTTATCAGAGATGGTCAGCACAGGTGCAATGGCCAATGGATCGTTCAAGTCGATCATAGTGGTAGAAGAGCCGCAGCTTGTTTCTACAGTTACCGCATAGATACCTGCAGAAAGCTCAGAGTAACTAAACTCTGGTTCGGTTATCGATGCTGACGCAATCACATCGCCATTGTCTGTACTAATCGTATAAGTCAATTCAGTGGCATTGTCGAGATTCACTTCAATGCGACCATTGTTTTCTGTGTTACATGAGGCTACCTCAAAGCTTGTCCAAACAGCAACTTCGGCTGGTTGGGTTACGCTGACAGCGATTGAACTTGCTTCACAACCATCTGCAGCATTGTCTAATGTGATGATATAATCGTCTGCAGACATCGTTTCTATCCAAGCGCTGCCTTGACCATCTTGCACTGGTGCGCCAAGCGCATTGGTAATGATCCAGTGCCAATTAGCTGAAGTTGGAGTGATGATATTAATGATACCATCGTTTGTGCCATAACAAGATGCATTACTACTAGCGATACTTAATGGAGCGCCAATTCGAATGATCATTCGGTTTCCAGTATAGGCAGATGAAGTTTGAATAGTAAAGGAAAGGCTATCTTTCACTTGGTAAAGTGCGCCAGACACTACATCTTCAATAGTCATACAAACACCGAATGGAATGTTCTTCATCTCGGCAACCGTAAAGGTATATGTACCTGCTTGTGGCATGTCAACATGCACGGGTATTGAAAATCCTTCTTGAATGGTTGGGCGAGCATCAATGGAAAGAAGTTGGTTTTCCGATGATACTAATGCAATTTCAGGTGCAGAAGCTACAGGACTTTCCCATTTGGCCGCATCGAAATTAGCGTCAAACGCATCTGTCGCACCATCCACGAAAGAAAGTACTGTTTCATCAGTCATGCCACCTTGGCTTATTTGAATGCGCACGAGTTGTGATTCTTCTTCGCTTCGACTAAAAGAACTTCCCGTTGCTGACTTAACGGCTTCGCTAAAGTTCAATGATTGACCAGTAGAAGTTGCTTGAACAAAGAAGCCTTGACTATGGGGTACATAGCGACCTGCAGTGCCAACATGCGAGTTGCCATTATACACACGGTAGTTACCTGATTGTGTATGATAAACGTAGTAGTTGCCATCAAAAGTTCCTGAGCTGTTGGCAACCAATTCTTCCCAATCGATATAAGATGGATAAGGGTTCGTAACTAAGTTCCATCCATCAGGATCATTGTAGCCTAAACCAGGAGTGTAGTCGTTATAGCTTAACGGAACGGAGAATGATCCCTTATTAAAGTTCCCTGAAGTAAGGATGGTATTGGCGCTAGCGTTCATGTATGCTATGTAGCCTTTGCCGTTTTCGAGAGGATTGGTAATGTTTGTAGCACCTACCCAACCGTCATTGCGTCCACCAAGAGCTGCTTCGTTGTAGTTATAAAAACTAAGGAAAGAATAAGCGGGATAGTCAGAACCAGGGAAACCAGTTGTAACAATTTCATCGTTCCAGTTAGCAATGGTTTGGTTGAGAATAGGACTTCCCAAGTAAACCCAATAGCTAGGACCAGTCGGGATGTAACGTTGTAAAGAGATGGTTCCACTAACATCAGCAGAAGGACCGATTTTTCCGATTCCGGCATCACCGCTAGCGGTTGACAAAAGTGTAACTTGGTTGTTGGTATTGATTGATCCACTATTTGCTTGAAGTGTTCCAGTCAATTCTGCAGGGGTGCCGAAGCTTAGACCAGCGGCATTGTTACTTTCTACGTTATGGAATCGAATGGTGCCAGTGCTGTTTATAGTTTGAGCACTTGATCCGTTGAATCGAACGGTGCCTGCATTGGCGTTAAATGTGCCGTTATTGACGAAGCTATTGTGCACGGTTAGTGTGCTAGATCCGCCATTAAAGATACCGCCATTTTGTACGGTAAAATCGCGCACTGTCCAGTTGGCATTTAAGTCAACGGTGTGTCCGTTTTGCACCACTAATTTGGTGTAAGCGTTTGGGGTAATTACAGCACCCGTTCCTATTGGGGCAGTGGCCCAAATAGAAGCACTACTCACGTTAGAGGCCTGGCTGTAGTAAACATCAGGACATACTGTTTGAACAATAGAAAGGTCATCAAATTCAAACAATCCTGAATTACCGCTGGCGTATTGGTAGCGAGCACCGAAGTGATCAAAGGATGTGTAGGTGACATCGGTAACGGTTCCTGCACTGATCACATCGGGGTAATCTCCGTTTTGTGCATACTCTAATGTCCAAAGACCGTTTCCATTGCGGGTAACGATGAATGAACCAAGAATGTCAGAGTTATTCCAATCGAAGGTAGTGGTAATGATACTTGTTGGTACTCCATTCGTTACTCGGAACAAACATAAAAAGTCAGCCGAGTTGTTCGGGCCGCTTGTTTGATTCACACCAATGGCATAACCATCGACGGTGTTGCTATTCAAATTCGATTCGTTAGCAGCGAGGTAATATAAAAATTTAGTAGTAGAGGTAGGCTCAAAAAGGAAGGTAGCTAATTGCACTCTCCAAGTAGTAGTAACACCAGTCAGTGAAGTTGCTCCAATAGTGCGAGAAACGTAGCTTGGACTAGTACCACCGGTTTGGCGCATAGAATAAGCACCTTCAATAGGCAAAAAATTATTGGTGGTCCAGGCATTAGTACTCGACATCAACCAACCCGCAGTGCTATTATCGTTGAAATTAGTTGAATATAAATTGAGAGTAATTAGATCGTTGTCTGTTATGTTCAGCGTATGGGTAGTTAATGTTCCCACTTTAGCAGCGTTACCACCGGCAGCGTTTTGTAGGGTAAATCCTACGGTATTATTATCGGAGCATGCGGTGTTTTCAGAAATGGTAATGGTTGCATATTGAACTGCAGAGCTACCCGCTGGAAATGTGAGTGTATGTGAACTCACATTATTTACTGAAGCGGCAAGGCCAGATGTACGGTTGAGGTTAACAGTGGTAGCAACAGTTGCTGAAGGGTTTGTGATAGAAACCGGTACGGTGTAGGTTCCTTGTGCTTCGCTGTAGGTAGCCGAAGCTAAATCAACATTGACGCGAGTGCGAGCAAGTGTTGAACGGAAAATAATATTGTCATATTCGGCAGTCGTACGTGAGGTACCATTGGTGCACGTAGATAGAATTCCAACGAATCCAGAACCGTCAATGTCGTATGTTGCATCGGTTGCGGTTGTACCCGCTTGAACGGTTGCACTCGAGAGCACACATGATGCATTGGTAACCCCGCCACCTGTGGCAGTAGGAAGTGTTGATGTAAAGAGACGCCACACATTGTTTTGATCTCGAGTTACACGAACGTTTACACCGAAATCGGTCAACGAATTTCCAATGGCTGCTGACTGTAAGAGTATTGTTCCAACCCCATTGGTAACACGTTCAAGACGAATTTCATCTCCACCAGAATCGTCCCCCATTATGATACGGTATCCATCAACAGTTGCACTTTCGAGGTCAGATTCAGTTGCCCAAATCCAAAAACTGCTGATTGAATTTGAGGAAAGAGTATTGGTGGTGCGCCCAAACCATACTCCCCATTCGAAGGCTGCTCCGTCTGCGGATATTGGTGTAGTAATATTATAGGTACCAGCGTTCGCTGCGTTCAAACGCACTGCCCCAAATCCAGTTGATCCAGCGGCAGCTGATGAGTTGGCGATGTAGGTGTAAATGGCAGTTTCACCGCTCCAAGCCGGTGAGGCACTGAAATTACCGTCGGTAAAGCTGTCAATATTTTCAAATTCAAAGAATCCTCTGTGCGGTGC